>DAIDJI010000068.1 GCA_027451455.1 Planctomycetales bacterium
GCGGCCGCGGAACTGCGAGACGTCGCGCAGGGCGCGGAACAGCTCGTGCTCCCGGTACACCCGGACGAGGTCGTCGGTCCGGACGTTGCCGGCGGGCAGCGGCAGGAACCCGGACGGGAAGATCGACCCGTCGTCCGAGACGAGGAGCGAGCCATCCTTCGCCGTGGTCACGCCGACGGGTCGCCCCCAGACCTGGCCCTCTTTCGTGATGAAGCCAATCAGGAAATCCTCATACTCACCGGTGGCCTTGCCGTCCTTCATCGGGATGCGGACAACCTTGTAGCCGGTTCGTCGGGCACGATTCCAGGAGCCGTGCTCGGCGGCAAAGGCATCACTTCGGTATTCCTCGGGGAATTGCGTACCGCTGTAGAACGTCATGCAGAGCGAGGCCGAGTGGGACTGAAGCAGGACATCGGGGACAATGACTCTGTCCTTCAGCTCCGGATGTTTCCCCTTGTGACGGGGGTCCTGGTGCGGGCCGATGTAATACCAGGGCCATCCGTAAAAGCCTCCCTCCTCAACGTGAGTGACGTAGTCGGGAACCAGGTGGTCGCCGAGTGCATCGCGCTCGTTGACCGAGGCCCAGAGTCGTCCGGTTCCGGGCTGGATGGCCAGGCCGACCGGGTTGCGAATACCCGAGGCGAAGACCTTCTCGCCGTGGCCCTCTGGGTCGAAGGCCAGGATGTCGGCCCTTCGATTTTCCAGCTCATTGTCGTCGACGTTGGACTTCGAGCCGACCGAGACGTACATCCGTTTGCTGTCGGGCGAGAAGGCAACGTCGCGGGTCCAGTGGCCGCCGCCTCGGAGCATGCTGAAGCCAGGGAGTTTGGCGACGATCGTTTCGGGAGCCGATCGCGCCTTGGTGTCGCCCTCCTGGTAGGCGAATCGGACGACCGCGTCGGTACTGGCGATGTAGACATGGGTTGGCCGAGGACCGGGCGGGTAAAAGGCGATCCCGAACGGGAGCCTCATCCCCTGCGCGAAGACCTCGTTGACCTCCGCCTTGCCGTCACCGTTCGCATCGCGGAGAACCCGGACGCGCCCGGGGAAGCTCTCCGCGAGGAAGACGTCGCCGTTTGGAGCCGTCGCGATCTTGCGCGGGTTCTGGAGCCCGGTCGCAAACTCGTTCACGGTGAATCCCTGCGGGGCCCGGGGCCAGGCATCCTTCGGCCGGGGGATCATCCGCCTCGGACCGTTGTCGACCGATGGGGTCTCGAACGGAGGCGCCAGGTCCTCCACGGTGATCCGACGCCGGACGCCAGGTGCGTCCGTCGTCCAGTCGCCCAGGGCCTCGCGGCCAGTCAGAACCCCGCCCGGCGGCCGGTCCGCCGCTAGGGCCGGAATCAAGGACGCGATTAACCCCGAGAGCACAGGTCCTCGGAGTATTCGGAAAGCATCACATCGCCGCATGGGTGTCTTTCTCTCGATCGATGGTGAGGAAGTCAATGCATTTCACAGATTAATCCGCATCCGGGTGCGACGCCACCGGCTCGCCTTCCGCGACAGCTCTCACGGGACTTGCCGCCTCAACCCCACTGGGGAGCCACCAACGTGTAACCAGGCCGATCGTCAATCCCTGGACGAGGATCGAGAAGACCACAACCACATATGTCATGGAGACGATCAGCTCCCGATGGGAGGAAGGCATTGCACCGTCGAGATCGCGAAGGGAGAGAGCCAGCGCCACGGAGATCCCGCCCCGGAGACCACCCCAGGTGAGAATCGGAATCAGAGTGGGTTCGAACCGCTCCCAGCGACGGAGAGCCCAGATCGGGACGCCGACCGAGACAAATCTTGCCGCGAGGACAACCCCCACGGCCAGCAAACCCGCGACCAGGTGCCTCGGCGAGAGAGCCACGATCAGAACTTCGACCCCAATCATCACGAAGAGCGCAGCGTAGAGGAATTCGTCGACGACGCCCCAAAACCGGTCGAGGTGCTCGATGGTCGTCTCCGACATCGCAAAGCTCCGGCCGTGGTTGCCGATCAGCAGCCCGGCGATCACCATGGCAATCGGCCCTGAGACATGCAAGTGCTCCGCCGCGGAGTAGCCGCCGGCCACCAGCGCCACCGAAAGCAGGATCTCGAGGCGGAAGTGGTCGATCGACTTCATCAACAGGTAAACCAGAACGCCAGCCGCGAATCCCAGCAGCGCTCCGCCGACCGCCTCGCGTACGAAGAGCCAGGCGAACGAGGCGAGGCCGCCCCCCTGCTCTCCTGAGGCGATCTCCAGCAGTCCGACGAAGACCGCCACGCCCACTCCGTCGTTGAAGAGCGACTCGCCAGCAATCTGCGTCTCCAGCACCCGCGGTGCCCCGAGCCGCTTCAGCAGCGTGAGAACGGCGATCGGGTCGGTCGGAGAGATCAGGGCTCCGAAGAGCAAGGCGTCGATGGGCCGGATCGGAGAGCCGATGGCCCGGAGCATCCACCAGGTCAGTGAGCCGACGATCACCGTCGAGATCAGAACACCAAGGGTTGCCAGGACGGCGATCGGGGCGCGATCGATCCGCAGGTCGTCGAGATCGATCTCCAGCGCCCCGGCGAAGAGAAGAAAGCCAAGCATTCCATGAAGGAGCGCCCGGTCGAAGCCGACCTGCTCGACCACGATCTTGGCCTCGCGGGCCACGGCTGGGACATAGGCCCCGATACCCAGCAGGGCAAGTGAAAAGGCCAGCGTCAAGGCCATGAAGCCGATTGTGGGTGGGAGCTTCAAAACCCGGTGGTTGATGTATCCGCATGCCGCGGCAAGAACCGACAACAGGGCCATCAAATCGATCGGATGCATCTCGACTCCGGGGTGGGGCCGTCGGCCGTCCGTGCCGTCCAGAGCGGCACGGATCGTTAGGTCGAAGAACCGCTCTCAGATCCGGCAGCCCACGGTATCACAGAGCGGGGCAGAGGTCGTCGGGTGGCGACCGAAACCGGGATCGAAAAGACCGCCCCTACCCCGGTTTGCGGCCCGTGTCGACTTCGCCGGACTCGATACCCTGGACGTGCGAGACTCGGAGGACCTCGGCGTTCCGCTCGACTGCGAAGCGTCTTACCGGTCCGCCTTCCGACCACTTCGCATCCCCGCCTCAGCTTCGACCTTCTCGAAGAAGCTCGCCATCTCCTTCTCGTAAAGCTTCCAGCGGCCGACCGAGCCCCGATAGACCGGTCGACGGACCTGCACCTGGCTCGCCGTCTTGACCGGGCGGCGCGTTCGCTGAAATTCGAGGCAGCCGGGGTGCCAGTCAAGCCCCATCGCCGAGAGCAGCCGGCGAGCCGTTCCCTCGATGTCCTCAACGGCTTCCTCGTAGCAGACCTCGTGAACCGCGAAGTCGCCGGGAAGAACCGCCTTCCAGTGATTCATCAGTTCGACATATTCGCCCAGACGCCGGGCGATCTGGTCCTGGTGATAGCACCAGTACGCCTCGGTGAAGTTCGTAAACCAGCACGAGAGCGCCACGTCGCGAAGGTCGCGGCGACAGTGGATCACCGTGGCCTTCGGGAACATCATCGCAATCAGACCAAGATAGAAGAAGTTCTCGGGCATCTTGCCGATGATTCGGCGGGCCTGGCCGCCGTCGATCTCCATCAACCTGGCCTCGTGCTCCCGGGCCAGCTCGGCGACGGTTTCGGTGTCGAGATCGGGGACCAGGTTCACGGCCTCCTCGGCCCTTCCCAATAGGAGGGGGATGGAGTCGAAGCTTCGTCGCGTCAGTGGGATCTCGCCCGCTCCGTGGATCTCCGGGTGGCTTGCCAGCACCTGCTCGATGAGTGTCGTTCCCGATCGGGGTGGTCCGAGGATGAAGACGGGGCGTTCGGTCTCGAGACCAGCGCCGGCGAGCCGATCGAAGAGCGGCGGGGTGAAGTTCTCGATGAGCCCACGGACGAACCGGGCATGACGTTCCATGTCGTAGCTCTGTCCGAGCCGGGCGATTTCCTCTCGGGCCAGTGCATTGGCCGGCTCGAGGCAGGCGGCGGCCTCGGGATACTCGCCGCGGGCGTCGCGGACCAGGGCCAGGGCAAAGAGGAGATTGCCCTGATCCTGGCCGCTCGGCGGGCATGCCGAAATCCTCCGGACCAGATCCTCCAGATCGGCCTCGGGGAGGTTTTCCCGGAGGAGCGCGGCGAGCCGGGCCATCGCGGTGTGGTTGGTCGGCTCGATCCGAAGGGTCTCGCGATACTGGGCCTCGGCCTCGTCGAGTTCGCCGATCTCCTCGTGGAGGATCCCCAGGTTGAACCGGGCGGTTGAGAACTCGGGATGGAGGCGGATCGCCGCGGTGTAATGGTCGCGGGCCTCATTGTGCCGGTCCGCGAGCTGCAAAACATAGCCGAGTGCGTTGTGCGCCACCGGTTCGTTGGGGTTGATCTGAAGGATGCGATTGCAGCACCAGCGGACCTCCTCGTAGAGCCTCAGCGTGCCGGCCGCCTCGGCCAGGTAGCGGAGGTATTCCACGGATCCGGGCTCCAGCTCGACCGCCCTTCGGAACCAGGGGAGCGACTCGGCAACCGCCCCGCGACGGACCGAGGCCAGACCGAGGCCCGCGGCTGTCCGGGCTCGGGTCTCGTCGAGCCGGTACGCCTGGAAGTACGAGGCGGTTGCCTCGATCACCCGGCCCATCGCCATGAGGACACCCGCCAGGTTCAGATGGACCTCGATCAGCCCGGGATCGATCGCCGCGGCGGCCTGGCAGTGCGGCAGGGCCTGGTCGGGAAGGCCCATCTCCAGAAGAAGCTCGCCAAGGTTGGTCTGCGCCTGGGCCAGACGAGGATCCAGCTCGACCGCCCTTCGGAAGTGATTCAGCGCCGCCTCACGGTCGCCCAGCGAACGAACGATCACACCCCGGTTCACGTGCGAGGCGGCGTCGCCGGGATTCAGATCGAGCCCCTTCGCGAGCGCCTCGGCGGCCTCGGCGGGTCGACCGGCGGCGTGCATCGCCATCCCGAGACTCGCGTGATACGCCGGCTGATCGGGCCGCAAGTCGACGGCGCGCCGGATGCTCTCAATCGCCTCGTCGTGTCGCCCCTCGGCCTGGTGGACCAGCCCCAGTAGACAGAATGCGTCGGCGTCCGACGGGTCGCGCGCCAGCACCGACTCGTAAAGTCGAGCCGCGCCGGGCAGGTCGCCGGCCTGATGGAGATGTAGCCCCTGAGCAATCTCGCCTTGCGGCGTCGGCAGCGTCGTGGACACCGGTCGACCTCCTTGAAGACACGGTGGGTGGTCGCGATTCTCGGGCGGATATCGTAAGATCAGATTGTCATGTTGTCGACGGCGGTTGACCGTCGTGTCCGGAGACCTGAGGGGATCGAGGATTGAGCGAGCCTGCGGCGGATCCGAAGCGCCGCCTGATATTCCTGGGGACGGGGACCTCCACGGGTGTCCCCATGATCGGCTGCGAATGCTCGGTCTGCTCGTCGACCGATCCGCGTAACCAGCGGACCCGGCCGAGCGTCCTGCTCTCCGCGCCCGGCGGCAACCTGCTGATCGACACCACACCCGAGATGCGGATTCAGCTCCTGCGCGAGCGGATTCGCCACGTCCACGCGATTGCCTTCACGCACGCTCATGCCGACCACCTCTTCGGCCTGGACGACGCCCGGCTCTTTCCCCGATGGATTGGCGGTCCGGTCCCGGTTTACTGCGAGGCGACGACCGAGGAGACCATCCGACGTGTCTTCCACTACGCCTTCCACGAGAACGCCGATCGGATCGGGTCGGGGTTCGTTCCCCGGATCTACTTTCAGAGGGTGGAGCCGGGGGCCGCGATCGAGGTGGTCGGCGAGCGGGTCCTTCCGATCCGCCTCGAGCACGGTGCCATGCCGATTCTGGGATTCCGGGTCGGCCCGATGGCATACTGTACTGACGTGAGCCGGATTCCCGAGGTGAGTCGCGAGCTTCTCCGGGATCTCGACGTCCTGGTGCTGGATGCCCTGCGTCATGAGCCCCACCCGACGCATTTCTCGATGAGCCAGGCGCTTCAGGTAGCCGCCGAGCTGAAACCCAGGCGGACCTACCTGACCCACCTCTCCCACGGCTTCGACCACGGCCCGACGCAGGCCGGCCTACCCGAGAATGTGTGGCTCGCCTACGATGGCCTGACCGTCGATTTCTAAACGACCCCGGCCCCGGAACCGGGAAGGAATGGAGAGCAACGGCCGATGTCACCCGATGCGGGCCTGATGGAACGACTGGAAAAGCACGGGCAGGGGCACCTGCTTCGATGGTGGGACGAGCTGAATCCTGCCGGTCGATCGCGGCTGGCGTCGGAGGTCGGGTCGATCGACCTCGACCAGTTGGACCGGCTGATCGCCGATCTGGTCCACGGTGAGGGCTCGCTGGCGCCTTCGGCGGAGCGCGTCGAGCCGATCGAGGCTGTCCGCCTGCCGCAGACCGACGGCGAGCGGGTCGCGATCCGACGGGCGGCCGGCCTCGGCTCCGAGGCCCTCGCGGCGGGCGAGGTCGGCGTGATCCTGGTGGCCGGCGGCTCGGGGACCCGGCTTGGTTTCGATGGTCCGAAGGGGACGTTCCCGATCGGGCCGGTCTCCTCGGCCTCGCTCTTCCAGATTCACGCTGAGAAGATCGTGGCGCTCTCGAGGCGGCACCGGCGGACGATCCCGCTCTACATCATGACCAGCCCCGAGAACCATCAGGCGACCGTCGACTTCCTCCAGGCGAACGGCCGGTTCGGGCTGGATCACGTCCGGTTGTTCGTGCAAGGGCAGATGCCGGCCGTCGATCGGGCGACCGGGAAGGTTCTGCTCGCCTCGAAGGACCGCGTGGCGCTCTCCCCCGACGGTCACGGCGGGACACTGGTCGCTCTCGCCGCTCCCGGGCCCGGCGGAACGCCGAGCTGCCTGGAAGAGATGCGGGAAATGGGGGTCCGTACCCTCTTCTATTTCCAGGTCGATAACCCGATGGTCCAGATCGCCGATCCGGCCTTCCTCGGCCTGCACCGCGAGGCTGGGGCCGAGATGTCGTTCAAGGTGATCGAGCGGACCTCGCCGGGCGAGAAGCTCGGAGTGGTTGTCCGGGTGGACGGCCGCCCGCAGGTGATCGAGTATTCCGACCTCCCCGAGCAACTGGCCGGCCGTCGAGAGCCCGAGGGCCGGCTGGAACTCTGGGCGGGCAGTATCGCCGTCCACATCCTGGAGCGCACGTTCATCGAGCGGCTGACCGGCGATCTCGACCACCGCCTCCCGTTCCACCGGGCGATCAAGAAGGTCCCCTACGTGGACGAATCCGGCAAGCTGGTCAAACCGGAGGAGCCGAACGCGGTCAAGTTCGAGCAGTTCATCTTCGACGCCCTGCCGATGGCCGAGCGCTGGTCGGTCGTCGAGACGGACCGCGCGGCCGAGTTCGAGCCGCTCAAGAACGCCGTCGGCCCCGACTCGCCGGCGACCGTCCACCAGCGGATGAGCGACCAGTTCGCAAGCTGGCTCGAACAGGCCGGTGCCCGGGTCCCCCGGCGCTCCGATGGATCGGTCCCCTTCGGGATCGAGATCAGCCCCCTGTTCGCCCTCGACGCGGCCGAGCTGAAGTCGAAGATCGAGCCGGGACTCGTCGTGGACCGGGCCGTTTACTTCCGCTGATCGATCTCACGACCCACCACCCACTTGCATGCCTTCAGGCTCTCGCCATCGCGCCTCGCGGTGGCTTCGTTCGCGCGCTTTTGACGTCGGACCAGGCCGGTCCGGGTGTCGGAGGAGGCTGTACATCCCCGAGTTGGCTTCGTTCGCGCAATTCACGCTCCCCGATTCTGGGATTTCTTCTGCCATTTTGGCAGGATTGGGTTCGTTCGTCTCCCGTGAACGTCGGATCGCGGCTCTTTTCCGTCTCTGTGCCCGGGATCGGCGGACCACCCCCTCCGACGATCCCGGGCCGATTTCCCTCGCGTCCTGAATACCGCCGTATTGTCAAAGACCTTTGAATGCATTTCTCCATTGTATTTTATGGCACATTTTTTCGAGAATGCAAATCTGGCCCGAATTTTTAACTTTTTCCATGTTTGGGCGGTGAATTGGAATTCTACTCGCTCAGGCCCGCCACGCTTGCAGGCTGGATGTGACGTCGTATACTGAACATCGATTGCCTGGAGCTCAGGGGGCGCGGCGGGATCGGGCCCAGATCCGGGGGCGAATTCTGAGGGCGGGCCCGGCGATGTCGGATGCGATCGCGAGGTACTTCGAGGAGTTGCGAGAGATCCGATCGACGGGAGCTCACGTCCGGGAGACGTCGTACTATCCGGCCCTCTCCAATCTATTCGATGCCGGGTCAGCTCCCGGCGAGCGGAGCGGTCGAGGTCAAGGGGACGTCTGACGATGTGGGCACGGTCTCGGAGGGGAGCAGGTCAGGCAGTACCTGGCCCATTACCGGCTCGTGCTGGTAACGAACGACCGCGACTTCGCGCTGATGGGCCGCGATGCTGGTGGGCATCCGGTCCAGCTCGCGGAGACGAGGCGGCGTTCTGGGAGCTGTTGCGCCAGCCGTCCCGGCTGTCGGCCGAGGCGCCTGAGGTCCGCGAGATGGCCCGTCGGATCGCCGCTCTGATCCTGCTCCAGTCCGAGCTCGATGCGAATGACGCCGCGGTCAAGGCGGAGCTCTTCGACTGGTCGAGCCTGTCGCCGTCGAATGGATGACGGCAGGATGGGTCGGGAGTGTCGGGCGCGTCTGGGGTGGAAAGGACCGACATGGAGAACAGGGCCCAGATCACTTGCCCGCACTGCGGGGTATGTTTCACTCCGCCGACCCGGAACAGGGGCGGTTGGATCGGATGCCCTGGCTGCTGGGGGATGGTTCCCATGTCGGGATCAATCTCGTCCCCGAGGGGTGCTTCCTCCTGGCTCAGCCGGCTCGCTTCGGTCTGGAGGTGGATGGAGTCGTGGCGGAGCCCGCCGGATCCGGTGCGGTCGGCGGGGTTCCTCGAAGCCCAGCAGTGGACGTGGGAGTACTCACCGAAACGCGATGGGGACGAGTACGCCCTGGCTCTGGAATACGCGCAGAAACGTTACGAGGAGATCACCGGACTGTTCGAGCTCCTGGATAAGAAGCTCGACGACCTGGCTCGGACATCCCTGGCGATTGGCGTCATTGTCGCGACGATGGCACGGGTTTTCGGCTCGAATTCGCCCCTCGGCCATTCGCCCCTGCTTCTGTGGGCCGTCGTCTTCTTTGCCCTGTCCGTTCTCGTCGCGGTCTGGTCGAGGGGACCAACGATCAGCGGGACGCCGCTGGAGATCCGGGACCTGCTGAAGGTCATGGACGATCAACCGGATCTCTCAAAAGCCAGATTACAGGCGGTGCTGGCTTCTTCGTATTATCTGGCCGTCGTCCGTACCTACGCGACGAACAAGTGGAAAGCGGTCCAGTTGTGGAGGGCCACCTCACTCCTTCTCATCGGCGTCGTCTTGCTGGTCGGGATGCTCGTCACCGCGGCTCCGTGACCGGCTCCCGAGGCGGGGAAGGCGGCAACCAGTTCGGCGGCGGCGAAGGCGGCCGATGCGGCTCCACGAACTCGTTCAGGTAGTTCTCCTCCACCGTCCCGCTCGGTCGCACCCCCGAGAGGCCCAGCGGACCGGAGCCCAGCGGGGCTCGGGGCGGGCTTGGCTTGGTCTCCGGCATCGGTCGCTCCTGCGTGCGTCGTTCCCGTCGAGTCGGATGTTTCGCACCACTGCATTATATATCGACGACCACTCCCTGACGAGGCCCGCCGCAGGCTCGTCGGGAGTCGTCCGGGGCGCTTCTCCCGACACCTGGGATCGTCCCCGCCAATCCGTTCGCGATAGCCTCGCGTCTTTCGGTACAATCCATCGCCCAGGTTTTTCCCATGCGAGGAACGCGATGCTGCATGCGATCATCATGGCCGGTGGAAGTGGAACGCGGTTCTGGCCGAGGAGTCGTCGGGATCGGCCGAAGCAGTTGCTCCGGCTCGCGGGTGAATCGACGATGCTCCAGCAGACGGTGGCGCGGGTTGGGCCGATGGTCCCGCCGGAGAGGGTCTTTGTGATCACCGGGGCCGACCAGGCCGAGGCCACCCGGGCGCAGTTGCCGGAGATTCCCGCCTCGAACATCGTTGCCGAGCCCGCGCCCCGAGATACTGCGCCCTGCGTGGCGCTGGCCGCCGCGATCGTCGCGGCGAGGGATCCCTCGGCGACGATGATCGTGATGCCGGCCGATCACGTGATCGAGCCGGCCGAGGCGTTTCGGACCTCGCTTCGCGCGGCTGTCTCGGTGGTCGATGCGGATCCGTCGTCGCTGGTGACGTTTGGAATCACGCCGAACCGGCCTGAGACCGGGTACGGCTACATCGAGCGCGGGCCGAAGCTGGACGAGCGTGAGGGGATCGCCGTCTATCGGGTGGTCCAGTTCCGAGAGAAGCCGGACCGGGCGACCGCCGAGTCGTTCCTCGCCGCCGGGACGTTCCTCTGGAACTCGGGCATCTTCGTCTGGCGGGCGCGGACCATCCTCGACGAGATCGCCGCGCATCGGCCGGTGCTGGCGGAAGGGCTCCGGCCGATCCTCGACGCGATCGGGACCCCCGCCGAGCCGGAAACCCTCGCCCAGCACTTCCCCGGCCTCGAACGCGTCCCGATCGACAAGGCCGTGATGGAGAAGGCGCCGAACGTCCGGGTGCTGGAAGTCCCCTACGACTGGAACGACGTCGGCGACTGGCGAGCGCTGGCCAGCCTGCTCGACCAGGACGAGAACGGTAATGCCGTACAGGGGCACGTCGTCTGCCGGGAGACCCGCGATTCGATCGTGATCTCCGACGACGGCGGGATCGTCGCCACGCTCGGAGTCGAGGGGCTGGTCGTCGTCCACTCCGGGAAGGCCACCCTCGTTGCCCGCAAGGACCGGCTCGACGAGCTCAAGGCGCTGGTCGAAAGCCTCGCGCG
Organism: Planctomycetales bacterium; assembly: GCA_027451455.1. Lineage (GTDB taxonomy): Bacteria > Planctomycetota > Planctomycetia > Isosphaerales > Isosphaeraceae > JAKAUH01. Next base: position 10,879 of record DAIDJI010000068.1, read on the forward strand.
CGGCGGATACGGCGAGCATCTGTGAGTCGATCGGGGCCGGTCGGGATACAATCAAAGGGGGGATCGGCGGGCCGGTGCCGGCCGTCCACGATTTCGTCGGAGTCTCGAACCGATGCGCATCATCGCGGGCCAGCGCCGCGGGCACAAGATCGACGGGCCCAGAGCCGCCGCGGACACCCGTCCGACCAGCGACTTCGTCCGCGAGTCGATGTTTAACATCCTGCGCGATCTGGTCGTCGATCGGGTCGTGGTTGACCTCTTCGCCGGGACCGGGGCGATCGGGCTGGAGGCGCTCAGCCGGGGTGCGCGGATGGCCGTCTTCGTCGAGCGCGATCGCGAGAACGTCGGGCTGATCCATCGGAATATCGCCACGCTTCGCTACCAGGATCGGACCGTCGTCCGACTGGCCGATGCCTTTCGGTTCGCCCGGACCTACCGGCCCGAGGGGGAAGACCCGGTCGTCGTCTTCCTCGACCCGCCCTATCGCGATTACGAGATTCGCGCGAAGCTCGTGAACCGGATGCTCGCCGGGCTCGTCCAGAACTTGCCAGTGGGCTCGGCGATTGTTCTGGAATCCGGGCGGATTCTCGACGACCGGATCGTGCCCGACCTCGATGCCTGGGATCTCCGCCGGTACGGCGGGACGCAGGTGGCCCTTCGTCTGATCGGCGAGGCCGAGAGGCCGCCCGAGACCGACCCGGATCTCGAAAACGCGCCGAAATCGGAACCGGTATCGGAGCCGGAACCGGACGCGGAGGATGCAGGCGATGAGTGAGGCCGAGGAGCGCCGGGCGTTCGCCGAGGAGGTGGTTCGACGCCTCCAGGGCGCGGGTGAGGTCGCGCTCTGGGCCGGGGGATGCGTTCGCGACCTGCTGCTCGATCAGATCCCCGCCGATTACGACGTCGCCACCTCGGCCCCGCCCGATCGCGTGATGGAGATCCTGCCGTATCGGGCGGTCACGGTCGGGATCTCGTTCGGCGTCGTCCGGGTGCTGATGCCCCGCCGGCCTGGGGTTGAGGTCGAGGTCGCGACCTTTCGGAGCGATGGGGCCTATGTCGACGGTCGACGTCCCGAGTCGGTCGTCTTCAGCTCGCCCGAGGTCGACGCCTCTCGTCGCGATTTCACCATCAACGGGATGTTCTGGGACCCGGTCGCTGGTCAATTGATCGATTACGTCGGCGGACGCGACGACCTGGATCGTCGGGTCCTCCGCGCGATTGGAGAACCCTCCGCGCGGTTCGCCGAGGACAAGCTCCGGATTCTTCGGGCTGTGCGGATGGCCTCGCGATTTGGGCTCTCGATTGACCCGACGACCGCCTCGGCAATCCGCGAGATGGCCGATCAGGTTCACTCGGTCTCGGCCGAGCGGATCGCGCAGGAACTCCGACGAATGCTCGTGCATCCGACCCGTGCCCGTGCGATCCAGACGGGGATGGAGTTGCGCGTACTGGGGGCGATCCTGCCGGAGGTTGTCCGGATGCGCGGGCTCTTTCAGGGGAAGCCGATGCAGCCGGAGGGGGATCTCTGGGATCACACCAGGCTGGTCCTCGAGCTGCTGCCGAGGGAGCCGACGTTCCCGCTCGCGATGTCGGCCCTGCTGCACGACGTCGGCAAGCCGGCCTCGCGGTCGTTCCACCACGGTCGTTATTCGTACCACAATCACGAGCAGATCGGCGCCGCCATCGCTGAGAAGGTGGCTCGCCGGTTGAAGTTCTCGAACCAGGAGCGCGATCGCATTGTCTGGCTGGTGAGGTTTCACCAGTACCTCGGCGAGGCGACGCGGATGCGGGAGTCGAAGCTGAAGAAGATCCTCGCCGAGCCGGGAATCCAGGAACTCCTCGACCTGCATCGATCCGACGCAATGGCGACCACGGGCGATACCTCGCAGGTGGATTATTGCGAATATTATCTGCGTGAACAACCGACCGGTCCGATCAATCCGCCGCCTCTTCTGAGCGGTCACGACCTGGCCCGACATGGGCTGAAATCGGGCCCGCGGTTCAAGGTGCTCCTCGATCGGGTTCGCGAGGCGCAGCTCGACGGGCTGGTCCGGAGCAAGCGAGAGGCGCTCGAGTGGGTCGATCGGGAGCTGGCCGGGGAAGGTTGCCGACCGGGTGGGGCGGGTCTAGAATGAGGCCGAGCGCGAACGGACGTGTCGCGCATTCTCGTCAACCGGGCGTTCCTTGATGACCGGATCTCCTACGGCTGCGGTGCTGGTCAGCGGCGGACTCGACAGCGCCATTCTCTGCGTGGACCTGCTCCGCGAGTACGCGCAAATCCAGCCGATTTATATCCGGTCGGG
>DAIDJI010000069.1 GCA_027451455.1 Planctomycetales bacterium
CCCTGCGCAGGAGGCTGCAACTCCGATGAGTCACGAGCGCGGATATCGCTTGCTGGACCCCGCGACCCTGGCCCGGGTGAAGAATCTCTCGCTGGTCGCTCGGAGCGTGGTCGAGGGATTCATCACCGGTCTGCACCGCAGCCCGTACAAGGGATTTAGCATCGAGTTCGCCGAGCATCGGAAGTACAACGCCGGGGACAATCTCCGCCAGCTCGACTGGCGTGCCCTGGGCCGTACCGATCGCCTCTATATCAAGCGGTATGAGGAAGAGACAAATCTGCAAGCCCAGATCCTGCTGGACCTGAGCGGCTCGATGTCGTACGGCCAACCTCCGACGATGACGAAGCTGGAGTATGCTTCCCGGCTGACGGCTGTGCTGGCCTATTTCATGATGCGGCAGCAGGACGTCGTGGGGTTGACGGCCTTTGATACCGAGATCCGGCTCGACATGCCGCCGCGCGGCTCGCCCCGCCACTTCGACGAGATGATGAAGCATTTGGAGGCCGTCCGGCCCGGCCGAGGGACCAACCTGGGCCCGATCCTTCACCGACTGGCCGAACGGTTCAAACGTCGATGCCTGGTCGTCCTCATCAGCGATCTTTACGAGGATTCGGAAGCGGTGGACCGCGCGCTCCACCACTTCCGGGCCAATCGCCATGAGGTGATCGTCTTCCACGTTCTGGACCGGGCCGAGATCGACTTCCCGTTTCGCGAGCCGACCGATTTTGTCGATCCGGAGACCGGCGAACGGCTTCTGGTCGATCCGGCCTACGTCCGCGACGATTACTGTCGGCGGATCGAGGAATTCCTCGACCGGAACCGCCGGATCTGCGCGGACTGCCGATTCGATTACTTCCTGGCGGATACGTCGCAGCCCCTGGACCACCTGCTGGCACACTGCCTGGAGAAACGGATGAAGTCATGAGTTTTGCAGTTCCTCTTTTCCTGCTGGCCGCGCTGGCCGGACTGATTCCGGTGGTCTTTCACCTGATCCACCGCCGGAAGGCCCAGGAGATGCGTTTCAGCACATTGCGGTTCCTCCGAATCAGCGTGGAGCGGACGCGGCGGCGGAAGTACGTGGAGGATCTCTCGCTGCTGATCGTCCGGGTGGCTGTCCTGATTTTGATCGCGGTGGGGCTGGCAGGCCCCGCTCTCACCGGCCTGGCGGCGCTCTGGGGAGGTGGTCGCGCCTCGGCGGTGGCGATCGTGCTGGACAATTCGGCGAGCATGGCCCTCACCAGCGAAGGTCGCGCCCGGTTCGAGGCCGCCCGTGAAGGCGCGGGCACGGTCCTCGACCGACTGCGTGAGGGCGATCTCGTGGCCCTGCTTCCGACCGGTGGCCCGCCGGCTCCCGAACTCGGCCGGTTACTTCGGGGTCGGGAAGCGGTCCGCCAGGCGCTCGACCAGTGCCGGATCAGCTACGAACGCGCCGACCTTGCCGTCATGATTCGGAAGGCTCGCGCCCTCCTCGCCCGGGCCGAGGCTCCCATCAAGGAAATCTATGTCTTTACCGACAATCAGGCCCTATCCTGGGAGGGCCTCAAGCCGACGGAATCCGGAGCCGATGCCCAGGAATCCGGAGGCGCCCTCCAGCCTCCGGTGATCCTCGTCGATCTCTCGGGTGACCCGGTCCCCAACGTCGCCCTGCGGTCGATCGCGATGGAGAGTCCGGCATCCGTGGCCGGCGCGCTCTTTCAGACTCATGTTGAGATCGTCAATGAATCGACCGTCCCCCAGCAAAAGCACCTGATGCTGTTCCTCGACGGAACGAGGACCGCGGTTAGCCCGACGCTTCACCTTCCACCCGGCGGGACACTCCGGCACGACTTCTCGTTCACCCTTGAAAATGCGGGAGTCCATCGTGGGGAAGTCCGGCTGGCCGAGGACGACGGCTCGCCCCTCGACAATCGTCTCTATTTCGCCGCGACCCTCGATCAGCAAATCCCCGTCGCGATCGTGAAGCCCCGCCGCGACGAGGTTCCCCAGGCGGATGATGCCTATTACCTCGAACGCGCACTCGCGCCAGCCGGCTCGACCGTCGGCGCCTTTCGGGTCACGATATTGACCCCGGAATCGATCGGCTCGGGCGACCTTTCGAGCCACGCCGTGATTTTCTGCGTCAACCTGCCGGCCCTGACGCCGTTCGAGGCCGACAGACTCTGTGAGTACGTCCGAAACGGGGGACATCTCGTCTGGATCTGCGGTCGGAACGTTCAGCCGGCGGCCTACAACGCCATGAACGCCGTCACTCGACGCGACCTGCTGCCTGCCATGCTCGACGAACTCCGCCAGCCGCTCCCTGGAGGCGTCGAGAGCTGGCACGTCGGCTTCCTCGACAAGAACAACCCGGCGCTGGGTCCTCTGACCGAACCCGCTTCCATCTATCAATCAATACTCGTTTACAAACACTTCGTCATACGATGGGGCACACAGGAGGGGGGTCGAGTACTGGCCGGGCTGGACGATGGCCAGCCGCTGCTCGTTGAGCGTCCCGTGGGATCTGGCTGGGTTCTCTTACTGGGGACGAGCGTCCATGTCGAGTGGACGAATCTACCGATCAAGCCCATTTTTCTTCCGTTGATCACCCGACTGGTTTTTCATCTGGCAGGCGCCGAGGCTGAACGGACGTTTGCGGTGGCGGGGGCTCCGATGGCGATACCGATCGGGATGGGGAAGGAGGTAGACGCCGCTCGGAAATCGAAAGAGGCCGTTGAGATGGATGTGGTTCGCCCCTCTGGCGAGGAGTTGCGGCTCCGCGAGTCCGACCCGGCCGCAAAGACGTTCCGCTACACGGATACACACGAGGCGGGTGTTTACCTGGTTCGGCTGGTCAACCGAAACCCGGCCAGAGCGCTCGGATTTGCCGTCAATCTCGACCCGGCCGAGGTCGATCCGGCCACGATCTCACGGCAGGAGCTAGAGGCTCGCTTCGGGCGGTCTCCGTTGATCTACTGCGAGAATCCGGCCGAACTGCCGGGCGTCATCCAGCGATTGAACGAGGGGACGAGCCTCTGGGATTGGTTCCTGTCCGCCGTGCTGATCGGCCTGGTTTTCGAGGTCTTCCTGGCCAATCGAGGTGTGAGGGCGGCCTTGCCTCAACCTCCTTCGGCGGTTTTCGCTGGGCTGTCGTCGGTCACTCCGCCCGTGGGGCTGACGACGGACTCCTCACCAGTCGCGCCGTCCGTGGCGGCCATTCCGCCGGACGATCTCCATCGTTTCCTCGAGCACCTCGAACACGACGCGGAACGGGCGGATCGACACGAGTGAGATACGGGGGCTGACCAACCGCGTTAACGGTGCCGTCCTGAGGACGCGGCCCTGGCCGTCGGATCGGCCGATGCCGCCGCTTCTCCGTACGAGGGTTCCGGGACGGTCTGGAGAAGTTTGTCGATGACCTGATTGGCGTCCACGCCCTCGGCGTCCGCGTTGAAGTTGGTGAATATCCGGTGTCGCAGCACGGGGCGAGCCACGGCTCGGATGTCGCCGGCGCTCACCGCGAGACGGCCGTGGAGGATGGCCCGTGCCTTGGCGGCCAGGACGATGTACTGGGCCGCGCGGGGGCCTGCGCCCCAGGCCAGCCAGTTCGCGATGAACCCTGGCGCCCCGGGCTCCCTGGGGCGTGTGGCACGCACGAGGTCGACGGCGTAGTCCACCATGTGATCGCTGGCCGGAACTTCGCGCACCAGTTGCTGGATCGCCACCAGGTCGCGACCGGTAAGTATCGGCTTGACCTGCTCGTGCACGGGCTGAGTCGTCGCGTGAACGATCCGGCGCTCTTCCTCACGAGAGGGATAGCCGATCTGGATGGAGAGCATGAATCGATCGAGCTGGGCCTCGGGCAGCGGATACGTTCCTTCCTGCTCGATCGGATTCTGGGTGGCCATGACGAAGAAGGGAGGCTCGAGCTCGAACGTTTGAAGGCCCGCAGTGACCTGGTATTCCTGCATCGCCTGCAAGAGAGCCGCCTGGGTCTTGGGGGGTGTTCGATTGATCTCGTCGGCCAGGACGATGTTCGCGAAGATCGGCCCGGGGACGAAGCGGAATCCTCGCTTTCCGGTGGTCGCCTCCTCCTCGATGATTTCGGTCCCGGTGATGTCGCTCGGCATCAGGTCTGGGGTAAACTGGATTCGGTTGAACTTCAGGTGCAAGGCCCGGGCCATCGTCGCCACGGTCAGGGTTTTGGCCAGTCCGGGGACGCCGATGGTCAGGCAGTGTCCGCGGGCGAAAAGGCAGATCAGCATCTCCTCGATCATCTGCTCCTGACCGATGATGACCCGATGGATCTCGCGACGAAGCAGCTCGCCGGCCCGCTGCACGCGGTGCGCGGCTTCTTCTGGAGCGAGTTTCGAGAGGGCAGACGGGTCGTTCGTAGACATCCCATGACTCCCGGTCACGGTCGTTCCCTGGGGCCGTGCGGCGCCGCACGGTCGGGCTCGATCGGGATCCACCTTCCGCCGGATTGCTGGGATCGAGCGGATCAACCGGCCGGAGATCGAATGACCGGTGTCTCCCTGAACGAGATACCTCGATTCTAATCGATCGACCGGGTTGGATCGAACCCTCTCGACTGTGTTTCCAAATATTGGAGATTACCCAGCGCTCGATCCCCGAGATCGGGCTCCATCCTTACCACCCTACCACGCTGTCGAATGACCACACCTCTTGCGAAGTCCACACGGGTGTCCTAGGATAAGGGAAATGCCCGCCATCGATTCCCCCCCGCATGTTGAAACCATCATGCCAGCGAATCGCGTGGATACCAGACGACCGCAGCACCGACCCTCCGAGAGATGGTCTCGATCGACCGCGCCTCGGTTCACCGTGCTGGTGCAAATCGGACTGGCAACGATTTCTCTCTTCGGGTGGTTCTCACTCGGCACGTCGGGTTCTCTGAAAGCTCAGGACACTGGGAGTCACGCCAGGAAGTCCCAGCCAGAAGGTCCGGAATCGATCGAGCAGCGGAGAATCCAGATTCCCCAGGGCTCGACCGTCCCCGCGGTGGTCATGACGGAGTTCTACACGCACGGTGAACTCGATGAAAACGGTGAAAACCTGTTTGTCACCGATAGCCGGCACGAACTGGTCCCCTGGCGGGTTTTGCAAGCCGGGCCCGGCGATCATTGCCGGATTGCCTTTCAAACCCGCTCGAAGGAGCACCTTTACAGGATAGAGTACGGAAAAACGTCCGAGCCACGGAAATCCCCAGCCTGGACCGCATCCACCGGCCTGCTGCTCGAGACACACCACTGGAAAGACTGCAATCTCAACCGTCTTGATTCGGTAAACGAGGCGCTTCGCTCTTCACCCAGATATGGTGGTGCGTTTGTCCCGGCGGTCTTTCACCGTGAGAACCCGTTCTGGCCGGGCTCGGAGCCGTTCCTGAGCGAATATCGGGGGACGCTTCGCATCGCGAGGCCGGGACTGTTTCGGTTCTTCACGTCGAGTCAGGACGCCAGTTTTTTGCTGATCGATGGACAGTTAGTGGTCGCTGCGCCGGGGCGGCATGGCCCGGTCGGCGACGCGCGATTTCAGGGCCAGGTGAACCTCACCTCCGGGCTGCACGCGTTCCGGTACGTCCACGCTGCTGCCGGAGATAGTGCCTGCATGGTGGCCGCCTGGCAACCGCCCGGTCTCTCAAAACCCGAACGAGTCCCTCCCGAGGCGTTCGACTCGCAGGCGATCGTCCGGCTTCGCGCGGTGGGAGTCAAGCACGCCCGGGAATTCACGATGGAGATCCTGGGCGAGGTGCCTCTACCCGACGAGAACCCGCCGTTGATCCGCGCCCGGTTTCATCTGATCGCGAACCACGTGACGGCCTCTCGCGCCAGGGTTCACTGGGATTTCGGCGACGGGCAGACAGGTACCCAGACGGACCCGATCCACGTTTACCTGCATCCTGGACTTTACCTTGTGAAAATGCAGATGGTGGGAGGTCCCCCGGGATCGGCGATCGAGGACCGCGTGCTGATCCACCGTCCTGCGCTCCCGGTCGAAGCGGGCGAGCCGGCCGACGATCTGGCTTCCTACGTGGCTATTGTCGCGAAGTACGACCCGGCAAAGCTGGATGCAACCGGGCTCCTGCAACTGGTTCGAGCCTTCGAACAGGCGGACCTGCCTGCGCGTGCGGCGAAGGCCGGGCAAGAGGGGATTCCCGGGCGCACGGCGGCCAATTCGGAGAGCGAACGGGCGACGGTCCGGATCGTCAGCGGCCTGCTGCGCGACCGACTGGACGATCCCGAGGCCGCACTCCACTTCTTGCAGAAGGCGGCGGCCACACTCGGGCCGGAGTCCTGGAAGGCGGAATGCGAGGTGGAAGCAGCGGATATCGCGCTGAACGACCTCCTCCAAACCGGGCCGGCAAAAACGCTCCTGGATTCGGCGACGGCCCGACGACTGCCGGTGGACGATCGGATTTCGACGAGCCGACGGAACCGTGTCTGGGGCGACTGGTACGCCCGCAAGGGGGACAGACCCTCCGCCCGTGCCGCCTATGCAAGGGCGATGGCCTCAGCGCCGGTGCCCGGCCGGTCGGCCATCGAACAGGATGCCTGGCGCGGCGCCCTGAGTCGGTCGACCGAGGTCTTTCTCCGCGATCGGTCGCTTGATCGAGCACGGACCGAATGGCGGCGATGGCAGGATGAGTTCCCGATGGATCGGATCGAGGGCTATCTGACGTTCTTGCAAGCGAGCTACTGGGCCGCTCGCGAGAAGTACCCGCGCGCTATCGCCCTGGCCGGCGACCTTCTCACGATCAACCCCGATTCCCCGTACGCCGACCGCCTTGTCTTACTGGCCGGCGAGTGCGAGGAGAAGCTGGGCGAGGTCGGTCGCGCCCGGGCCCGCTTCCAATCTCTCCTGACCGACTACCCCGGCAGTCCACTGGTCGGCGACGCACGGCAAAGGCTCGCCAGGCTGACCGCCGCCAGGCCCGAGGTCGGGCCGAAGCACCCCTGAACCGATCCCACCGGGCAGGACACCGCATCCGAGGTCATAACCATGAGTATCCATACGCGTGGACTGGTATCGGCGGTTGTGCTTGCCTATCTGTTCAGTCCGAGCCCGGGCCCCTCTTCAGCGGGGGAGCTGATCGTTGATCTGGGGAAGTCGCAGGACATCACGCTGGTCGGTGCCATCCGGCGCTGGGATGAGGACGGAGCGTCACGCTTTCCCGTGGACCCATCGGCCAAAATCGAAAATCCTCGCGTCGACGGCCGGGCTCAACCTGGACCAGAAGGACGCTGGGTCTTTTCCGACCTGGCCGACGGCCCCTACGACCTGGTGATCTGCACCAAAAGCCGGATTCGCGTGGAGGGATTTCGATATCCGCCCCTCCGTGAGTTCGATCCATTCCTATCATCCGATGCACGTTCACCTGATGATGAGACACGCGACGAGATCGGTCGCGAGATCGCCACGGCCCGCCATTACGAGAACAAGGTCGCTCCGTTGTACTGGGCGAGCAACGGCGAGAAACAGGTCCGAATTCTCGTCCAGCTCGTCCGTGACCGGCCGACCAGCTTTGATGCCGAATTCGGCGCACCGGTCGCCACGGTTCGCCATGAAATCTGGCAGTATACCCGTAGCTATGGTAGCTGGACAAAAGACCGAAGGACCGAGGTCCTCGATCGAATTTTGCTGACTCGGGAAGAATTCCGACGCTGGACCTGGGTCTGGGACCCCAGGCTCGGCGGGATCAAGGTCGGTCGGAAGCCGGTGACGATCGCTTACCGGCTTCCGACGAAGTTCGACCCGCAGACGGTCCGGGGATGGTTTCCCGATCGCTAGGCCCCGAATGGAGCATCAAGCGGGGATGAGATCGAGGATTTGTGTCCTCAGGAAAAGTAGCGCTCGGCCCTTGCGGCAATCTCCGGATAGTCGATTCCGAAGGCGCAGCCCTCGCGCAGGGTGACGAGGTCAACGGTCGAGACGTCGCGCGCCGCGGCCGGGAGCGAGCGGTACAAATGCCGGGCCTCGGGGTTGCCATCCTGCTCGTAGTACGTGACATAGCGGGCGATGTCGCGGAAGGCAAAAGCGGTCGTGCTCGTCTGGGCATCGCACGACGGGCAGCCGGGACAAAGCGTGCGTCGAGAGGCGAGCACGGCGTTCCTGAGATGGTCGATCAGCGAGAGATCGAGCGGCCTGGTGTAGCGGTGGGCTGCCTCAAGGCTAGACCGCATCTGATCCAGGTTCTTCACCGAGTTACAGACGGCCGTGATGCGCGGATCGCTCCAGACCGCCTGAAGGAGAGCCTGGTGTGTGCTCAATCCGAGCGCCTCGAACTGGGGGAGTCGGCGGGGGACGTTGCCGGCGTGCCGGAGCGTCTTCATGGCGATCAGGCCGATGCCCTTCTCGTGGCAGGCCGTCAGCGCGCGGTCGAAGATGCCCCCACGTTCATAAAAGGGGGTGTACTGCACCATGACCACGTCGAGGAAGCCTCCATCGGCAGCGGCCTGGATGTACTCGGGGCCACCATGGCACGAGAAGCCGACGAGGCGGCACTTGCCGGAACGCTTCAGCGCCTCGGCCACCTTCCGGAACCGGTCGCTCCGGGGCCACTCCACCGAGTCCTTGCCGTAGACCTCGGGACAGAGCTGATGGATGAAATACAGGTCGAGGTAGTCGGTCCCGAGCGCCGCAAGCCGACGATCGATCATCTCCAGAAGCTGTTCGGGACCCTGACGCGGATAATCCTTCGAGACAAGAAAAAGCTGCTCGCGCCGGCCCGGATTCTGGGCAAACCACTGACGATAAGTCGACTCCTCCTTGCCGTGCCCGTACTTCTGGGCCGTGTCAAAGTAGCGGTAGCCGAGCGACCAGGCGCGGTTGATGAGCCTCGGCGCGCTGTCGAGGTTCATGTCTCCACCCATCGCGAGCATGGAAACCATCGGGCCATTCTTGCCGAGCCGGCGCGTCGGCAGGAGGTCGGAACGGGCCGCCTCACCCTCACCGACCTCGACCGAATCAGCATGGAGGTCCGTTGAGAGCTCCCCGACCCCGAGCGCTGCCCCGCCTGCGACACCAAGGCTTTTCACGAAATCGCGGCGGTTCCACGGCGTGCCTGGTTCCATGGTCGTTACGTCTCCGAACGTGTACCGGTGATCGAGGCAGGGGCCCCAGGACGTGATCCTCGACGACGAATGCGATCCGAGCAAGGCCCCTCGAATCTAACGGATCATCCGATGTTTCACAATACGGGAGTCTGATGAAAAGTGAGTCCAACTTCCGAAGCAAGCGGTTGCCCTGCGAACCATCGTTCGGTCCGTCCGTCATCGCCGCAGTGAGACCGCGTTCGGAGCGGGAAAGTCGGGTGGAGCGGTCTCGCCCGGGTCTCGCCCGGCCAGCCACTTGAGGGCTCGCACCATGATCGTCTGGAATGCGGCGCATCGCATTCCCTTCGGATCGGGCTGGTTGGACCAGACATGGCCATACGTCGAAACGAAGACGCGACCCTTGCCGTATTGCACGGTCCATTCGATCGGGAATTGCAGCTTCGTCTGCGGATCCTTCGCATAGGCAAGCGGGGTGAGCTGCTCGGCAGGCCCGCGGGCAAATCGGTAGATCTCGATATCCGCGGCCATCCACGACCTGGGCAGTCCGCGGTGAATGGGATGCGTCCCGATCTGATGAACGGTCACATCGAGACGGGCCCCATGCCCGGTCCCCGCGCCCTCGCCGGGTGGGAGGAACCGCAAGGTCTCGTCCGGCTCAATGACGATGGCCTTACCGAAACTCTTACCGCGCCAGCCGAGGCCGATGATCCGATTGTACTCAGGCCACTCGGCGAACGCGTTGTTGGCCTCGTGGTAGCAGTAAAAACCCCCACCGTCGCGGACGAATTCCTCAAACGACCTGCGCACTGGCTCGGGCCATCCGGGCTTCCCTCCCAGATTGTTGTAGCCGGAGAGCACCACGTCGTACTTCGAGAGGTCCGGGCGCCACTTCTCCCACGCCGGATCACCGACTTTCGATGGTGTAACGGTTACGTCCACATCGAAGGAACCGTCTCGCGCAAGGATTTCCTTCACCAGAGCGAGGCGGTGTTGCCAGTCGTGGTTGCTCACTCCCTCCACGATGAGCAGGCGGATCTTACCAGGTTTTTCGGCGGTTTTCGGGATGGTCGTCGATCGTCCCTTCGCCAGTTCGTCAAGCTCGGCAAGCGTGAACCGGACGCTAACGATGTAAGGTGGCTCCCCCTCGGTCCAGTGCCCGTAAGTCGTGGCGATGAAAGTACCGTCGGGCTGTACCTCAAGACCAGGGTAGGCACAATCCGCGGCCTTGTGATTGTCCATTAGCCGGACCCGATACTGACCCTCACGACCCGCGACGATGTCGTCGTAGGTGCCGACCCAGCCGACCCAATCGCCCCATGTCGGGCTTTGGTGCATGGTGTCGCGGAACGTGAGAAAAAGGCGTCCGTCCGGCCCATACTTGCCGACGTGTCGGTCGCCGGACAGCGCGTTCGGAAGCTCTCTCGGCTTCGACCAGGTTCGGCCCTCGTCGTCGGAAAAGATGACGAAGGAATGGTACTTGCGGCTGTTCTCGCGGAGCAGAACGGCGATCTGCCGACCGTCCGGGGAGCGGATCAGGCCCGGCTCGCAGAGATGAGCCGTTGGATGCTCGGCGATGACCTCCGGTGGTCCCCACGTCAGGCCGCCGTCGTCCGAGATCGTCTTGTAGATCCGGAACCGGCCTGGTCGGCCCTCGGCGTGGAGAAACCGCCCGTCGTCGTGGAAAAGCGCCAGGTAGTCGCCGTTTTTGAGCCGCTCGACACTGGCCATGGCGACGATGCCGCCGAAGTCGCCGATCGGCTCCAGCGGCGTCCAGGTGTGGCCGTCGTCCTCGGAGACCGACTTGCGGATCGGGTAGAGGCCGGAGAAGAGCACCAGACGCTTCTTGCCCTGGGGATCGATCACCCGATGGATTGTCGGCGTCTCCTTCGATGTCGACCAGTTCTCCGGAACGGGAAGTCGGTCGGACCAGGTAAGACCGCCGTCGCCGCTTCGCTTCATCACGATCGCACCCCGACCATGACCCCTCGGGTAGACGATGACGATCGTCTTGCCGTCTTCGAGGAGGACGGTGGTCGGGTGGCCGAGATACTGGCCCTTCTCTCGGTCGACGATAACCTGTCGATGGCTCTGGTCGGCCAGATCGATCAAGGGGATGGCGTTACCAGGCTGGACCGAGGGAGACTGAGCCTCGGCGATCCGCGCCGGAAGGAGTGTGAGGCAGACAAGAGTGAGGATTCGTAAGTCGCCGCTCATGATACTCCCCCAGGTTGTGGCGATCGATCTCGAAGGCCGATGGCTCGATCTCGGGTTCGGTCGTCCGATAGGTTAAACGAGGATGGCTCTCGATGCCATGGATCAGGCCTTTCGGGCCGCTTGAAGTTGGCACCGGGTCGGCCTCGCTCGCCCGGATCGTGCCTGGTATCCGGGTTCCCTTGCCAACCCGCTCGGTCGTAAGGGGTCTCGAACGGCCGGGCGGTTCGCCTGAGAGATGAGGCGTGGGTTCCGGGCGAACGGGGAGCTGGAGAATAGTCGAGGCTTGATGCACGAGGCGAGGGGCGTGAGAATCGGGACGTCGCCCGGCCGGAGTGGATGCAGGGCGACGAATTCCCGCCCCACCCGGAGGCCCTGTCCGTGACCAGACGATCGATCGCGACCCCGCTCCTGGCCCTCACTCTCATCATCGGCCCAGGACATCGAAGTCCCGCCAACGAGGCATCCGCTCCGAAACCACCCGAGGGTTTCCAGGCTGTCTTTGACGGCCAGAGCCTGACCGGTTGGGAGGGGAGCCCGAAATACTGGTCGGTCGAGGATGGCTGCCTCACGGGCAAGGCCGACGGCACGCTGAAGTTCAACCGCTTCATCACCTGGCGGGGCGGCACACTCCGGAACTTCGAGCTGCGGGTGAGGGTCAAGGTTTCCTCCAGGGGCAACAGCGGCCTGCAATACCGGGGGACGGAGCGGCCGGATCTGGGCGAGTCCGTCGTTACCGGGTATCAGTGCGACGTCGTCGCCAATCGCCCCGATTACAACGGGATGCTCTACGAGGAGCGAGGCCGCCGCATTCTGGCCCACACTGGCGAGAAGGTCGTGATCGATCCGAAGGGCCAGCCCTGGGTGGTCGGCCAGTTCCCTTTGAAGGCGTTCCCGCCGGAGATCTGGCATGATTACCGGGTCGTCGTCGAGGGCAACCATCACCGACACTGGATCGATGGCCATCCGACGGTGGACGTCATCGACCTGGACGAGAAGGGGCGGAAGCTCGAAGGCGTCCTCGCGGTGCAGGTCCACGTTGGGCCGCCGATGAGGATTCAGTACCGGGACTTCTTCCTGAAGACGCTCCCTGACGACCTGCCGATGATCGCGTCCGAGCAGGCCGCCATCCCGACCGATGCCCGTAAAGTCGCTGCGCAGGGTCAGGACAGTCCCAGGAAACCGGACGCGAAGTGAGGCGCCGGCCTCTTGCGAAGGGCCGGATGGGAACAAGAGTCCGGCGGGAAGAAGCGGGTCTTCCCCGAAGGAGACAGGTATGATAAGCGCCAGGCCGGGCCGCCAGGGACCGGTGGTTCTTTCCGGGAGCGACCCCATGGCCGATCGAGATCCACCTGAGCACGACCACAGCCATGCCTTCGACGGCCTTCACCCGCTGACGAGGGAAGGACTGGTCGTCTCCAGCCGTCGGAACATGCTCAAGACCGGTATGGCGGGTCTGGCCGGGTTGAGCTTGCCCGGCCTCCTCCAACACCGAGCCCGCGCGGTCGAGATGGGTTCGCCTCTACCGGGTAACAAGGCCGTTATCCTGCTCTGGATGGCCGGCGGACCCAGCCAGATCGACACATGGGACCCCAAGCCTGATCGCCCGCTTCAGAATCGGGGTCCCTTTGCTGTCATTCCCACCAGCCTGCCCGGTGTCCAGATCTGCGAGCACCTGCCGAGGCAGGCGGCGATGCTCGACCAGTTCACGATCATCCGCTCCATCGATGCCCGCCACAGCAACCACGAGCCGAACAAGGTCTTCCAGACGGGCAATCTCGACGCTGCGCCTCGGATCAACCCCAATGGCGAGATGTACCCGGCGATCGGATC
>DAIDJI010000070.1 GCA_027451455.1 Planctomycetales bacterium
AGCCCGCCGAGGAGAGCGGCGGAGATCGACCAGGGAAGGCAGCGGAACATCGAGGATTTCTCCTGGGGGGAGATGTACGAAGCGGAATCGGAGAGCGTTGACCATCGTCGACGAGGCGAGATGGTCGAGAGCCGTGGAGGCGAGGATTCGGTTGGCGAGTGTCGTCCGGTTTGGACATCCGCCCACATCGTCCTTGCCATCGTATTCCGAGGCCGATCCAGACGGCTAGAGGAGCTGCGGCCATCCCTCGGCGAAACGAGCCGCTCACTGCCGGTCGCTTATCTCGGGGCACCGGATCGATTACAATCAGGGGACGGAAATCCGGGGGTCCATCGAGCGCCCCGATGCCGAGGCGTAACTTCGGGCGTCCGGGTCTGGGCTGGTGACCGATTTCACCCTGGTCCCTGGCCAGGTTTCCCTGCTGGCGGACGTCCGCTCGCGAGGTTTTTCCTCCTTCCCTGTTGAGAGGTACGGCGGCCGAAGTGGACGAGCGCCGGGCAAGAATTCACGACGATCTTCGCGATGTGATTGACGGCGAACTCCTCTTTGAGCCGCTCGACAGGGCACCGTACGCGCACGATGCCAGCCTCTACGAGATTGATCCCCTCGGCGTGATTGTCCCTCGGACCGAGCAGGACGTCGCGACGGCCGTTCGATACGCCGCCGACAACAGGATCGCGATTCACGCCAGGGGCGCAGGGAGCGATCCAGGCGGGGGCTCTCTCGGACCCGGCCTCGTCCTCGACTTCAGCCGGCACCTCCGCCGGATCCTCGCGATCGAGCCCGAGCATGTGGTCGTCGAAGCGGGCGCCGTTCCGGATGAGATCAATCGGCAACTGGCGAACATCGGCCGGCGGCTGGAGCCCATCCCTCGCGATCCGGACATCATGACGATCGGCGGCATGGTCGCCGTGGATGCCGCGGGCGGGCGATCCCTCCGTTATGGGTCGACGGGGCAGCAGGTCGATCGTCTCCGCGTGGTACTTGCCGGCGGCGAGACGGTGGAACTCGGCTACGAGCCCTGGCCGACCTCGGAAGACGAGCCGGAGGGGCTGGTCGACCGGATCGTCCGAAAGCTTCACGTACTGCACCGGAGCGCCCGGAAACGGCTGGTCCGCGCCCGATCGGCCGCACCAAGGGACCGCGCTGGATACGCCCTCGACCGCGCCGCGGACGAGTCGGGTATCCACCTCGCCCGCCTGGTCGCGGGATCGGAAGGGACGCTGGCGCTGGTGACCCAGGCGGTCCTGCGAACCGTCCCGATCCCTGGGGCGCAGGCGGCCCTGCTCCTCCCGTTTCACCGGCTGATTCAGGCGTCGGCGTTCGTCCCCAAGCTTCTCGACGCGGTCGGGGTCGCCAGTTCCTGCGACCTGCTCGATCGCCGGTCGCTCCGGCTGGCCCGCGACGCCGACCGGCTCTTCCGCGACGCCGTTGGCGAGGCGGCCGAGGCGATCTTGCTTGTCGAGTGCGAGGAGTTAAACGCCTCACTGGTCGCCGATCGGATCGCCTCGGCGATCGCTCGGGCGGATCGAACGGGATGGCTGGCCGGTCCTCCTTCGACCTTCACCCGCCGCCTCGATTGCGATCGCCTGCTCGGCTGGCGTCGGCCTGTCGAGGCCCGGCTGATGCGGCTCCGCGGCCCGGCCCGACCCGTGAGCCTCTTCGACGACGTCGCGGTTCCGCCCTCCCGTCTGGCTCAGGTTCTCAAGCGGCTCCAGCGCCTTTTTCAGTCGATGGACCTGACCTGGACGCTCGAAGCCCATGCGGGCGAGGGCCGGCTCCGAATCCGCCCCTTCCTCGACCTCTCCTGCCCGGAGGATCGCGATCGGATCGAGCCGCTCGCCGCCGCGGTTTACGAGGTGATTCTCAAGGCCGGCGGGACCATCTCCGGCTCCCAGGCCGTCGGACTGCTCCGGACCCAGTTTCTCCGCCGACAGTTTGGCGAGCTGATCCAGGTCTTCCGCGAGATCAAGGACACCTTCGACCCGATCGGCCTGCTGAATCCAGGGAAGGTCATTGGCGAGGATCCCCACCAGATCACGAGCGACCTCCGGCCGATCCTCACCGTGCCCGAGGAGCTCGAATCAGAGAGCAGTTCGACCCTGATTCCCGCCCTGGTGCCGGCCGATGATCCCGATCCGTCCCACCTTTCGAACGAGACCGCCACTCCGGCCGGACCGATCGATGCGGGCCATCCGCCCTCGTTTGCGATCGAGCCGGCCCTGATCTGGCCGGGTCCCGGGATGCTGTTAACGACCTCCGCCTGCCACGGATGCGGCGTCTGCCGATCGACCGAGCCGACCCTCCGGATGTGCCCGAGCTTCCGATCCTCGCGCATGGAAGGGGCCTCGCCTCGGGCACAGGCCAACCTGATCCGACAGGTCGCCACCGGCTCGATCGACCCGAAACTCTGGGGCACGGAAGAATTCCGGGAGCACGCCGATCTTTGCATCCACTGCAAGCTCTGTCGCCCCGAATGCCCCTCGGGCGTCGATGTCTCCTCGCTGATGGTTGAGGCCAAGGCGGCCTATGTCGAACGTCACGGCCTCCCGCCGCGCGACTGGATCTTCTCCCGGCTGGAGGTCTGGGCACGGCTCGCCAGCCGGCTCCCCATACTGACCAACTTCCTCCTGACCCGCCGATGGACCCGGGGCTGGCTGGAGCGGCTGCTCGGCGTCTCTCGGCACCGGGTCCTCCCACTCGCTCGGCGGTCCCCGTTCACCCGTCGCGCCGCTCGACTGGGGCTCGACCGACCCCGTCCTCAGCAATCCGGTCCTCGGGTCGTCTACTTCGTGGACCTCTTCGCGAACTACTACGACCACGATCTCGCCGAGGCCACCGTTTCGGTACTCCGGCACGCCGGAGTCAACGTCTACGTTCCCTCCCGCCAGCGAAGTTCAGGGATGGCCTCCCTCGTCGTCGGCGACATCGACCACGCCCGCGAGCAGGCGACCGTGAACCTTCGCATCCTCGCCAACGCGGTTCGCGATGGGTACACCGTCGTTTGCTCCGAGCCGACCGCTGCGCTCATGCTCCGCGAGGACTATGCCCGACTGACCGAGGACCTCGACGCCGAGCTGGTCGCTGCCCACACGATGGAGCTGGGTCAATACCTGCTGGGCCTTGCCGAACGCGGCCAGCTCCCGCCCGTTGAGGAGCCGCTACGCGGCCGGGTCGGCTATCACCAGCCCTGCCACCTCCGAGCGCTCGGCGTCGGTACGCCGGGACTCGACCTGCTCCGCGGCATCCCCGAGCTGGAGGTCGAGTTCATCGACCGGGGCTGCTCAGGAATGGGCGGGACCTACGGCCTCGCTCGCGACCGCTTCCGATCCTCGCTCCGGGCCGGACGCGGCCTGATCCGTCGAATCCGCGACGACGACATCGACCTGGGCGCCACTGAGTGCGCTGCCTGTCGCATTCAGATGGAGCAGGGGACCACCAAGCGGACCTTGCACCCCGTCAAGCTTCTGAACCTCTCGTACGGCCTCGACCCGCACCTCCGGCAGCACTTTCGCGACCCGAAGCCGCGGCATGTCATGTCGTGAGCCCGTCCGGGAGTCGGTGCCAAACACTAACTGCCCGATCGGCGGAACGGCGAGTGGTGGGGCGTCGGTCTTGACGGTCCTCACGCGTCCGGCTATTGTCCGCCCCGATTGTCCTGTCTGCCGCATGTCTTTTCAAAGTGCCCGCCCAATCGGAGGTGGTGACGACCCGGAGCCCCGGGGCCGTCGATCCAGGGGCGACAACCCGTCCGGGAACATCGGACGGCCGCGAATGCAGGTGAAGGGGCGACGATCGGAGCAGGGGAGCCGATCGCCCGCGATTCATCAGAACGCGGGCGATGATCGATGGCGATTCGGCCAGGGAGGGCCGTCCGCCCATATACGTCAGGTCGTTCGTTGGGAGGAATCGTGCGAGGGGACGACCAACCCAGTCGCTACCCGCCTCGCGGCGTGTGGTTCGGGCTCTTTCTTTCCGCGCTCCTGCTACCCGCCGCGATGGCGACGGCGCAGGATCCAACGGGGACCAATCCCGGTGCGCCCGCTGATCCTCTGCGACTGGCCGCCGATCGGATCACCCGATGGAGCGACCCGGAAGCGCGCTACCTCTTCCTCACCGGGAGCGCCTCCGCGTTCCAGGGGACCGAGGGCCTTCGCGCCACGCAGATCCTCTGCCGGATCGTCGACATCAACGGGGCCGATGGAACCACCCACGAGGTCGAGGTCTACGCCGAGGGGAACGTCCGGCCGACCTCGTCCTCGGACCAGCCGCAGCCTGCCGGCCGGCTCCGATTCCGAACCCCGGAAATCGCGATCACCGCGTATGCCGGGAGCGGCGGATATCGCTCGCTCCCGTCACCACCGCGCGGATTCGCGATGCTCGATCGCTCAGGCCTGGGCAGAACCCAAACGGCCCCGCCCCAATCCCGGCAGGCTCGGACATCGGTCGCGATGCAGGACGGTACCGATCCGACGCCACCACCACCGACCATCGTCCCGGCCGCGAGCAGGCCACGTTCGTCCGTTCCACGGAGCGCGCGCCCCAAACTCGACCCGATGGTCATCACCGCCCAGGCGACCACAAACGGACCGCCAACACCCGAGGACGATCCGCCGCCCATCGGTCCTAACGGAGAGGAAACCGTTCCAGAGCTGATGCCCTCGGGACGGGTTCGTCCGCCATCGAGTGCCGAGCCGCCCGCCAACGCGCCGGGAGTCGACCTCCCGCCGATCGAGGAACAGGCCCCCGGCGTCGACGTCCCCGCGCTGCCGTCCGACGAGCCCGCTTCGCCGCCCTCCATCGAACCGCTCCCCGAAGGCCGTCAAAAGCCCAACGATTCGAACGCAGCCCCCGGCGCGGCGACCGAGCCGAAACTCCTGATCCCGATCGCTCCGGGCAGCCAACGCGTGACCTACATCGAGCCCCGCGGCGGCCAGGAGATGGACATCAAGGCTCTCCCGACCGCTCCCGACGGCACCCAGGTCGTCATCTATCGGAACGGTGTCCGCATCCACTCCGTCGTCCCCGGCTCGGGCGGCGAAATCGACATGGAGGCCGATCAGGCTATCATCTGGCGCGGTCCTTCGCCCAAGGACAGCCAGCCCCAGACCGGTCCCAACGGCGAGATCATCGAGGACGGCAAACAACCCTTCGAGGTCTATCTCGAAGGGAACGTCATCGTCCGTCAGGACCAGCGCAAATATGCCGGGCGTGCCGACCAGCGCACCATTCGCGCCCCTCGGGTCTACTTCAACCTTCTGACCGATCGCGCCGTCGCCGTCGACGCTGAGATCGACCTCTGGGCCCAGGGCCTGGTCGCCCCCTTCAAGATCAAGTCGCCACGGATCGAGCAATTCCACGAGCTGATCAAGCAACCCGACGGAACCCTGAAGGCCGATCCGACTCCCAAGATCCGGATCGACAAGGCCAACCTGACCGGCAGCCGGTTCCCCGATCCCGGCTACCATATCTTCATCAACTCCCTTGAGTTGAGCCAGTACGCCAACCCGTCAACCGACCCGATCACCGGAAAACACCTCTACAACCCTGGCGATCCGAATCCACCCCAGGACCTCCGGTGGAGGATGGACGCCCGGCAAAACTTCTACTACATGGGCGGAATCCCCACGTTCTTCTGGCCTCGCGTCGCCGCCGATGTCGACGAGGAACAGCGCGCCTTCCGCCAGTTCTTCTTCCGGACCAACAACTACTTCGGCCAGCAGTTGCTCACCGACTGGAACGGCTTCCGCTTCATCGGCGTCAAGAAGCCCGACTGGATCGACGTCTGGAACATCGACATCGATTACCTCAGCGCCCGGACCAAGACCTTCCCTGCGCTCGGGTCGGAGATCGGTTGGTTCGGCAACGACCTGATCAAGGACCTCCGCGACCCGTACCACAAGACCCGCAAGGCGTCGAACATCACCAACTCCTACTACGGCTACTTCACCATCTGGGGCCTCCAGGATTACGGAACCGACGTCCTCGGCCAGGGGCCGGCGATCGTCACCAACGGCCCGCCGGGCGCCGGTAAGGCCGGCATCCAGATGTACAGCACGCCTGCCTACAAGCTGGATCGATTCCGCCTGGACTTCCGCCACATGCAATCGTTCCTCGACGAGGATCCGAACGGCGATCACCCGTACGAGGCCCTTCGTCTCCAGACCGAGGCCGCCTATTACACCGACCGCTACTTCCTCTTCGAGTATTACCAGATGCTCTGGGATACCGGCATGGATCAGGAGACCCTGACCTTCGGCTACTACCAGAAAAACAACACCTTTACCGACATCGAGGTCTCGGGCAACCCAATGAACTGGGTCACCCAGACCGAGTGGCTACCGAAGGTCGATTACTACCGGATCAGCGACTCCTTCCTGAACAACCACGTCGTCTATTACCAGCACTCGGGCCTCGACTACGCCACCATCACGACCGACATCATGGTGAACAACCCGAACCTGTTCGCCTACATGCCCTATGACCCGATCTCCAACACCTCGGGAACCTTCTCCTCCGGCCGGTACTGGACCAGCCACGAGATCGACCTCCCGATGAACTTCTTCAATGCGTTCCGGTTCGTACCCTACGTGCAGGGACAGCTCGCCGCCTGGAACAACCAGCTCGGCGGCGGTCCGCTCCTCCACCAGGACTCCGGCCCGATGGGAAGAGCCTGGGGCGCCGTCGGCACCCGGGCGGAGGCCACGTTCTACAAGCGATACCGCGGGGTCCACAGCGAGATCCTCAACATCCACGGGCTGAACAACAAGATCAGCTTCTTCCTCGACGCCCGCGCCGCCTTTTCCAACGTTTCGCTCAACAATATCGCCGTGCAGGATACCCTCGACGACAACACCTATGAGTTTATCCGTCGCTACTTCGCGATGACCAATTTCGCCGGCGGCATTCTCCCCTATCCTTACGACCCCCGATTCTACATCCTCCGCAACATGATCTCGCCGATCACCGGAACCACCGATATCCAGGCTTCCATGCAGACCGTGCAGCTCGGCGTCCACCAGCGGCTCCAGACCAAGCGCGGGCCGATCGGAAATCGGCGGATTGTGGACTTCATGACCCTCGACGCCACGACCACCTATTATCCCGACGCCCGCCGCGACAATTACGGAACTCCCTGGGGCCTCGCCCAGTACAACTACCAGTGGTACATCGGCGACCGGACAAGCCTCGTCAGCCAGGGTTGGTTCGATTTCTTCAACCTCGTCGGGAGCCAGCCGCTCGTCAATAACCTGACCACCGGATACAACCCCAACGGAATTAATGTGATCACGTCCGGGATCAACCTGATGCGTCCACCACGCTCGAATATCAATATTCTCTATACGATCATCGACACCGGGCCGATCAAGACCTCGGCCCTGAACACCTCGTTCAACTATTGGCTTAGCCCGAAGTGGTATGGTACGTTCGCCAACTCCTACGACTTCGGCGACGGGGTGGACCTCGGTACCATGTTCACCTTCACCCGAATCGGGGCCGATTACCTGACGACGCTCGGCCTCTCGGTGGACCCGCAGCGTCAAAGCTACCAGTTCGCCGTGCAGATCACGCCGAGAATGAGCCCGGCCTTCCGCATGGGATCGAACGCGGCGATGAACACGTTCGATACGAGATTCGCCCCGAGTCAGTGAGCGATGATGACCGATCCTTACCTTCGACCCTCGGCGTCTTCTCGGTCCAAGGACGACCCCCAGGGACCCCACCTCGGCCCGACCGCGGTTCCCGAACCGGTTCTCTCCGCCGAGGACGAGGCCCGGTTCGCCGACCTGGTCCCGTCCCCCGTCCCGGCCGCACAGGCCGACCGCCGGAACGTCCAGGGGAAACTGGCCGCCGGCATGCGCGGGCTCAAGACCGCCCTCCGCGGCGATTCCAGCTTCTTCGCCCATATCTACCGCGGCACCCTGATCGTGATCGCCGCGGTGATGCTCAACATCGAACTCCGAGGCTGGTGCCTTCTCGTCCTCGGCGCCTGCCTGGTGCTGGTCTCCGAGCTGGCCCACAGCGCCGTCGACACGCTCGCGCGGGCTGTCGGCGATCCCGAGGAATTCCGCCTGAAGGCGGCGCGCGAGATCGCGGCAGCGGGCGTTCTGGTCGCCGCGATCGGCTCCGGATTCGTCACGCTCTCGGTTCTCTTGACTCGCTTCGTCGAGCTACTCGGCTGGCGATGGTAGCCCGTAGCTCCGCCCCCGGAGCCTCGTCATGGGCCCGACTGGGCCCGGTGAAGCGCCTCGTGCTCGGCCTCGGTGGTCGGCCGCGTATCCAGGCCGCGTCGGGTCGTTAGCTCAATCCGGCTCAGGTACTTCACGTTCGCGCACTCATCCAGTTCGCCGGTGTTGCAGACGGTCGGGTCGCGAACGAGGAATCGGATCGGGCCGCCCTCCTCGATCGTGAGCCGTCCCTCTCCAACCCGATGGACGACGATCCCCTGCTCGCGGATCGGCCCAAGCGGCACCGAAACGTGGAAGCCGTCGCGATCGGCGTGCAGGGTCACATAATTGGCCTCGGCCTGGATCCCGGCCCGATCAAGAATCGCGTCGAGAGTGACTCCATCCCCTCGACGCTTCGGGTGGAACTGGGAGACGTCGGCGACCTGGGCCGATTCGGGAAAGGCATCCAGGTCGTCGAAGGTCAGCGCGAGCGGCCGTTCCACCAGCCCGTCGATCGTCAGGACAACGTCCTTGCTCATGCGGTCAATCCTCGGGCGCCTCGCGAACGTTGAACTCGAGCTTCCATCGGCGGTTGTCTCGGGCGCTTCGGCACCAGAGGTCCAGCGTACCGACCTCGGTCACGTGCGCGTGAAGCCGAACGGGGACGACCTCGCCCGCGTTCCCCTCGTCGCTCGGGAGCGAGGCCTCAACGGGTGTCATCTCCTCCAGCTCCTCGGGCCCCCATCGATCCAGGACGGTCCCAACAGGATCCTCCCGGCGGGTTGTCGAGCCGAGGAAGCGGAACTCGGCCGGATGACCGACGACCAGGCCCAGCTCGGGCCCCGGAACGTCGGTTTCGGTCCCTTCCTCCATCCCCATCGGGACCACGCAGATCGCCTTGATCGGGGGGGCGACGCCAGGGACAGCGGGCGCTGAGGTCTCCAGGCCGATGTAATACGATCGCGGCACCCCGCCTCGAATCCGGATGCCCCGGCCGCGGCGAACCTGCCCGTAATAGGCGGCACCATGGGCGACCGCAAGGTCGAGGTCCGACGCGTCGAGCTCGGGAACCGGCCGGCCGGCCCATTCGGAGAGGACATCCAGGACGCGACGCCGAAGCTCGACCGCCTTGAAGACGCCGCCGTTGAAGAGGACCGCGGAGGGATACAGCGTCGATCCGCCTGTCTGAAGCGAACCGGCCTGCTGCCCGAGGAACCGGGCGAGGTGCCGGGTGATGGCCGGGTCCGCCGCGTACGGGAGTCCGATCTCGGTCAGGCCAACCCGCCGCCCGCGTCCGGGCATCTCGTTCGGGCCGGTGACCGGCAGGAAGCCGTCCAGGATCGTCGCCTGGAGCATCGCCCGGGTTAGCTCGGTCTTGATCGAACCGCCGATTACCTTGGACCCTCGGCCCAGTACGGTCACGGGCGCGGACTCTTTCTTCGGCTCGGCGAAGAGTGTCTCCTTGGCGACCCGGCATGCATGTCCCAGACCGATCCGCTGAGCGGCGTCGAGCCCTTCCATCCCGCGCGGGATCGTCCCCGCGACGGCATAGGCGAGGGCCAGGTCCATGTTGTCGCCGCCGAGCAAAATATGCTCGCCAACGGCCAGCCGGGTGAGGATCAGGTCGCCGCCCTCGTCGCTCACGGCGATCAGGGTGAAGTCGGTCGTTCCGCCTCCGACGTCGCAGACGAGGATGATGTCGCCGACCTTGACCTTCTTCCGCCACTGATCCCCCTGGGCGGCCAGCCAGGCATAGAAGGCGGCCTGCGGCTCCTCGATCAGGGTGATGTGTCGGAGCCCCGCGCGGGTGGCGGCCTCGGTGGTCAGCTCGCGGGCCACCGCGTCGAACGAGGCCGGGACCGTCAGCAAAACGTCCTGTTCTTCCAGCCGATCGACGCCGCCCTTCCCGCCGAATCGGGCGTTCCAGGCGTCTCGAAGGTGTTCCAGGTAGGCCGACGACGCCTCGACCGGCGAGATCCGCGAAACCTCCTCGGCAGATGTCCAGGGCAGGATGGCCGCCCGGCGATCCACCCCGGCATGCGAGAGCCAGCTCTTGGCCGAACTTACCAGTCGGCCGGGAACCTTGCCGCCGTGGTCGCGGGCAAACGTGCCGATGACTCGATCCTGGCCGCCTTTCCACGGCAACTGCATCGCCCCGTCGGGAAATTCCCGAGCCGCCGGCAGGTAGAGAAACGACGGCAAAAGCGCACGATCGGCGACATCATTCAGCCCGACGACCTGGGCAATCGGCATCGCCGAAACCGGAACCACTCCCTCAGGCGCCTCGCCAACCTCGGCATACGCCAGTGCGGAATTGGTCGTCCCCAGGTCAATCCCTACCACATATCGCGACATGGCCCGTCTTTGCCCTCGTCCGTCTTCTCGATCAGGCGATCTCAACCTCGGCAGGCGAGAGGACCGACGTCTCATCCCGGGTCGCCGGCAGAAGCGGCAGATGTACCGATCGAACCCGCCAGCCGTGGTGCTTCAAAACCCCCTGAAAGGGCGCCGAGCCATTCACGTTGCCAACCAGCCGGATCGTGGCCGGGTCGAAGTCGCCGGGAACCGTCACCCGCTCCTCTTCAGGAGCATGGATAATCGGCTCAATCGTAAGATACTCGTGAAGCGACTTCCGGCAGTTCCGGTGAATGTCGCGCACCGCCGCCCCGATCTGGGCGTCGGTGTAGCCGTCGATCTCCTCCTCAAGGAAGTCGATCAACCGACCGTCGCGCTGAAGGACCGCCAGGACCCGCAAATCGGGGCCAGTCGGCATGCGTAAAAAGAGCGGCTCGACCCGCGCGGCGAAGTCGGGGTCGGCGAGAACGCGCCAGAAAGATCGGACCGCCAGGACGAAACGGTTCCAGGTTCCAGGCATCGGCAATCCTGAACGAGATGGGGCGTTTGGGGCGAGATCACCCCGAATCGTCAAGTCCCCGATTGCCCCATCTTAACAGTCCATCCACCCCTTGCCAATCCTTCGACTGCGAACGCTCCCGTGGCGACGAGAGGTCGGAACCACTCTGGAGAATCGATGCACCGAATTGCGTTCGGGAGATTCGGCGCGATATGATGACCGAGACACTCGGAGGGATCTCCGGCCGGGGTACGACCCTGGTACGGGCCCCTGGATTCGCTCGACCTCGACTCCACGCCGGCGTTCGGAGTTCGGTCCGCCGAGCCATTCCCTTCGCCGGAGCCGTTCGATTGCGATCCGTGATCCCTTCGTGCCCGCTCCTGACGAAACTGCGGAGGTCTACGCGTCGTCATGTCAGCCTTCAGCACCCGGACCGAATCCGACGCCCTGATCGTCACCTTCGAGGCCCCCGGCAGCCTCAATGATTTCCGGAACAACGCCCTGCGCGACGCCCTCTACGAACTCATCCAGAATCAACCAATCCCCCTTCTGGCCGTCGACCTCCAGAAAATCGACTATCTCTCCAGCTCCGGCGTCGCCATCCTCGTCGGGCTGAAGCGTCGAGTGGATACCCGCCAGGGTAAGATCGTCTTCTTCCAGGTCCAGCCCGTCGTCCGCGACCTCCTCGCTGTCATGAAGCTCGACCGCTTCTTCACCGTGGCCGACGACGAGCCCACCGCACTGGCCTCCCTCCGGCCCGTTCCCACGGCTTAATCGGCTCGTCCGCTTTCCTCGAACCCCCGGTTTCTCTAGCTTGCCGAGTCGCATGAAGTCCCGTTGGGCGGTGCGACGATGGAGAGAGGCGTCAGGGCGGTGCGCTCGGCCCCTGGCCGGTGTCGTTAGCGGTCGGTCGTCGTGTGCGATTCGCACGTCCAGAACCTCGACGACACCGATGCCGCGCGCCGGGGCGGTGTCGGCGAGTGGGTCGCGCACGACCGGGGATCGATCACCGACTACCTAGAACCAGAAAAGGGAGGGCGGCTTCCGGGGCCTCGTCGTGTCCGGGCGGATCATCCGCCGCAGGACCGGCGCCGCGTCACGAGCTGCCGAGGAGGGAGTCTTCCATGAGAGGCACGCGGCGGCGCTCCGACCGTCCGGAGTCGGACCGGCGGAGACACGTGACCCAGCCCGAAACCCTGGAGGGACGCCTCGTCCTTTCCAGTACCGTCCCATCGTATCTGTCACCCTGGATCCCCAGCGACCTGCCGGTGGTCAACCCGATCACGAATCAGCGCGAGCTGTACTCGATTGCCAGCCAGAATCCCGGCAATCCGAACAGCCAGCTTTATTCCAACCAGGGGAAGATCGTCTCGGGCACCGATCGCGCCGGCAACCTCTGGACGATCACTGTCCACGGGCCGGGCAAGGTCATCGTCACGGACACCACGCCCAACGACGGCGTCTTGATGGATAACATCAACACGATCCAGCTCGTCGGGACGAACCCCAACACCACCTACGTGACGGGTGAGGTCCGGGCTTCGGCCAGAGAACTGACGACCGGCTCCATCCCGTTCAACGAGTTGATCGCCACCTCGGGTGTCCGATCGATCGAGTTGAACGGCTTCACGCTCACCAACCAGGTGACTCCGGCCGTCGACACGCCGACCGGGATTTTCCTTTACGGCGGCGTCCGGGTTCTCTCGTTCAACGGGATCTTGGCGCAGCTCGATACTTCCATCAACACGACGCCCTATCAGGTCATCATCGGGAGCGGGGCGAAGCCGCTGAAGTATGCTCCGTCGATCTACGTCAACTCGATCCAGGACATCGTCTTCAACAGCACCGCGACGACCGTGCCGACGACTCCTGTGACCTCGCCGACGGTCCAGTTCATCATCAACGGGTCGGTCCAGAACTTCGATATCACCTCGGCGACTCAGGGTCCGATCACGGCCGGATATCAGTTCGAGTTCCCGGTCGTCGGGACAACGGGCCGGACCGCGATCCAGGCCAACGGCATCAACAACCTGAACGTCGCC
>DAIDJI010000071.1 GCA_027451455.1 Planctomycetales bacterium
GGTCGCTTGAAAGGCGTCCTCCGCGTCCTGGGTCCGCCGGGCGATCTGTCGGCAGACGCCCATCACCATCGGGCCGTGCCGGTCCACCAGCTCGCGGAAAGCCGCTTCGGCCGCGTGGCCACCCTCGTTGAACCGACCCAGGAGCTGGGCATCGGTCAGCCCGATGAGCGTCCCTGAGGTCCAGAGCCTTTCCAACGAGTCGCCGATCGACGGGCCACCTGCTGGGATCATCGGTGCGAGTCCCCCTTGTTTGTCCTTCCGCCCTGTAAATGCAGCGAACCGGCCCCGGCATACAACTTTCCGGAGAGAATCCCATTTTTCTGGCCGTCCAGCCGCCTCGGACCGGACGAGGAACTCGCGAACCCGGAGATCCTCCCCGGGTTCGCGATCCTTGTCTGCCGGTTCCTTCACTGAGGCGGAGACGACTTACATCATCCCCATTCCTCCGCCGCCCATGTTCCCCGCGGCTCCCATCCCGGTCCTCATCCGCGGGAACAGGCCGGACCTCATGAGGATGGTATGATCAATCTCATCTCGATGCTGGCTGCTCCCCATCAGTTCGCGGACTGCTTCGCCGAGTTCTTCCCTCACTCCCTCGACCGAACTGATGATGAGGACACCATCGCGGACGCAGTAGGCCAGGCCGAGTTGCTTGAGCATCAGCCGTAGCGAGGTCCGAAGCGGGACGCCTTCCAGGTCGATGGCGACCTCCGAATCTATCGTGTTCCCGGCCTCTTGCAGCGCCTGGGGATCCACGTAGATCGGCAAGGCGCCGTTCGGCCCGGTCATCTTCGATCGCACGAACTTCAGCACCTCGCTCAGGGGCGTCGGCTTCGGAAAGGACAGAGTGAGCGGCTGGTCCAGGCACTTCCAGGCGCGATCGTTCGCGGGGTTCTTGCCCCACTCGGTCACAGCGGTGCCCAGTTCGGCGATCGTAAGCCGCAACCGGGCCTCCCTTGACATGCCATTGATGGTCTTCTCGCTGGTGAAGTACTCGCTCGCTCGCTCCTCGATCTCGCTCGCCCCTCCAAATCCGCCGCGGGGATTCTCCGGGAGACTGGTTGCCTCCACCGAGCCGGATCGCCTCTCCTTCCTCATTATGCCGCTCATGAGACCGGCTCCGGCCGGCTCCCGGAGGGCCTTTTGCTGGGGGCCAGGGGGCTGTGATTGAGCCTCAGCCTTGCTGGGTTCGGGAGGGATGGGTACACCACCCGGCCGGCCCGCACTCTGCCCCTCGGCGAGGACCAGCCCGGTCGTTATCCCCAGGGCGGTTAGCACGGCGAGACCGGCGGACTTCGCATGCGTGAGCATCATGATTCGTAGGACTCCATCAACGAGGTTGGCGACAGGAAGCGGGACGACATAAGATCCGCCCAATCCGAGGAATGCCCGCGCCGTCCTCAACGTGACGGCCTGCAAGGGCTCGGGCACGGCGACCCTTCCGACGACGAGAGACAATTCCCCGCCCGGCATCGCAACGCCTCGGCGGACGAGCCGTTTGCGGAGCATCTCGCGAGCCCGCGCGAGCCGGCCCTTCACCGTCCCGATCGGGCAGCCGAGGCGATGGGCGGCCTCCTCGTGCGAGAGGCCCTCGAAGTAGCAGAGCAGGACGAGGATTCGATACTTCTCCGGCAGTCGACGGACTTCCTCATGCAGCCAGGGGAGCGGCTCGGGCTCGGGTCGGGGTATGGCCGCGGACTCTTGCACGGCCTCTGAGCCGAGCGGCGTCCGGGCTGCCCGACGGGTCGCAACGACCCGGGCCCGGTTCGCCACCCGATAGGCAACGCCGTAAAGCCAGTTGCCGAGCAGCTCGCGACTCCGGAGCGTCCCGGCTTTTCGGACCAGGACGAGGAAGGTGGCCTGGAATGCGTCGTCGACGTCGTTCGGGTCGCGGAGCAGTCGTCGGCAGACGCCCAGGACCATCGGGCCGTGTCGGGTCACGATGGCCTCGAAGGCGGCCTCATCTCGGGCGCGGACGAAGCGATCGAGGAGTTCGCCCTCGGAGAGTCCCGAGACGGTTCCGTCTCCGAACAGTCGCCCGACTTCCCGGACGAGGGCTCCGCTCGACGGTCCCTGTAATCCCGTCCGCATGGTGAGACTCCGCGAGGTGGCTTGCCGACCGCGGCCGACGATGGGTATCGGATAGGTACTGCACGCTCTTGGACTTCAGGATACGCGATTTCTTGGAGATCCTCAGCCGGCCGCCCGTCTGGACGCGTCGGACCCCGCCCGGCTAGAACAGAGCGTCGCGGCCAGGAGGCCCCGGCGCAGGCATCCGAAGGATCTTCCCCATGAGACCATTCCCGTCGCGACCGGTTGGAATCGAGGTTCAGGGGGCGACGCCTCGCGGGCACTGGCGCGGGTGCCCTGGATGGCGAGGGATCGCCCCGGCTCTGGCCCTCGCGGTCCTCGCCGCGACGGTCGGCTCGGCCGAGGAGGCGCGACGGCCCCAGCTCCCCGAGCTGAAGGTCAGGCAATACCGGCTGCCGAACGGGCTGACGGTCCTGCTGCATGAGGACCACACGACCCCCGTGGCCGCGGTCGATCTTTATTACAAGGTCGGCTCGAAGGACGAGCGGCCGGGGAAGACCGGTTTCGCCCACCTTTTCGAGCACATGATGTTCCTGGGCTCGGAGCATCACGACGCCGACTACTCGCTCCCGCTGGAGCAGGTCGGCGCCGAGACCAACGCGACGACCGACGAGGATCGGACCGAGTATTACGAGCGCGTTCCGACCAACGCGCTGGAACTCGCCCTCTGGCTCGAGGCCGACCGGCTCGGCTTCCTCCTTCCGGCAATGACCCGCAAGAAGCTCGACAGCGAGCGCAACGTCGTCAAGAACGAGCGCCGAGAGCGGGTGGACAACGTCCCGTACGGCCGGGCCGATGAGGCGATTCGCGAGGCGCTTTATCCGCCCGATCATCCGTACCGACACAGCGTGATCGGCTCGATGGCCGACCTCTCGGCCGCCTCGCCCGACGACGTCGCCGGGTTCTTCCGCGACTATTACACGCCCGACAACGCGATTCTCTGTGTCGCAGGCGACATCGACCGTGCGAAGGTCGAAACGTGGATCGGTCAATATTTTGGCGCGATCCCCCGGAATGCCCACGAGAAGGACCGGCGCCGGCCCGACCCGAAGAGTGGCGTCCCCGTGCTCGACCAGCCGAAGCGTCTCCGGCTCACCGACGCGGTAAGCCTGGCCCGCGTGCAAATCGTCTGGCCGACGGTTCCGCAGGGGCATCCCGACGAGCCGGCACTCGACGTCCTGGCGGCGGTCCTCGGTGGGCTCGACAAGGAGAACCGCCTCTTTCGCGCCCTGATGTTCGATCGACGGCTCGCCGCCGAGGTCTCCGCCTCGCACCCGACCCGGCTTCTCTCCGGCGAGTTCGACGTGACGATGCTGGCACATCCCGGCGGCGACCTCGCTCCGCTCGTCAAGCTGGCCGATGCGGAGATCAACCGGCTCAAAACAGAGGGCCCGACCGAGGCTGAGGTCCGCAAGGCCCAGAACCAGCGCGAGAGCGACCTGATCCTCGGGTTGCAGTCCGTCCTCCGACGAGCCGAGGTCTTTAGCCTCTATGAGGCGACCCGGGGCGATCCGACCGCCTATCGCGCTGAGCTCGATCGTGTGTTTGCCGTCACGGCGGAAGACGTCCGACGCGTCGCCCGGAAGTACCTCGGGCCGAATCGGGTCGAACTCGAAATCATCCCCGGCGCCTCGGCACCGGCACCGGCCGCGGTCGAGGCGCCGGCGTCCTCGCCGGCAGGGAAGGTCGAGGCCCCGCCCGCACCCGCGATCGGCCAGGGTGCCGTCCACCCGCCGATGCCCGAACCTGGACCGACACCCCGGTTTCGGCCCCCTCATTTCGAGCGCAGGAGGCTTTCGAACGGGCTGGAGCTGAGGATCGTTGAGCGGCATGAATTGCCGATCGTCACCATCGACCTGATCGTGAAGTCGGGCGAGACGCTGACCCCCGCGGGCAAGGAGGGCCTGGCCTCGCTCGCCGCCGAGCTGTTGACCTCCGGCACGTCGACCCTCTCGACGATGCAACTGGCCGGGGCCCTCGCCGAGATTGGCGCATCGATCGATGCCGATGGCGGGCTGGAGTCGACCACGGTTGGCCTGACGACGCTCTCCCGGCACCTCGACCGTGCGCTTGATCTATTCGCCGATCTCGTCCGCAACCCGGCCTTCGAGGCCCGAGAGCTGGAACGGCTCCGCCTGGAGCGGCTCTCGCAACTCCGCGCGATCGCGGACGACGCCGAGGAGACCTCGCACCTGCTTTTCCCTCGGCTGATCTACGGTTCCCATCATCCGTACGGCCGGCCGATCCTTGGGACGCCGGCCTCGGTCCAGTCGATCAGCCGGGACGACATCTCGGCGTTTTATCGGCGGATCATGGTCCCGGGGAATGCGGCGGTGGTGGTGGTCGGCGACGTCCGGCCGGACGCGATCGCCGGGGCGATTGAGGCCCGGTTTCGCGGCTGGGGGCCCGGTCCGATCCCGGCGGAGCCGACGAGCGAAAAATCGCCCTCGCCGCCGGAGGGGCGCCCGGTCTTCCTGATCGACCGCCCCGGCGCGCCGCAGTCGGTGATCGCGATCGGACGGGTGGCCGCGGCGCGAAAGTCGCCCGACTATCACGCGATCCTCGTCATGAACGCGATCCTCGGCGGCCAGTTCGCCAGCCGGATCAACCTCAAGCTCCGCCAGGAGAAGGGGTATAGCTACGGCGCGGAGTCGGGCTTCGGGTTCTATCGAGAGCCCGGCCCGTTCGTCGCCGGAGGGCCGGTCGAGAGTGGCGTGACGAAGGAGGCGCTCGTTGAGTTCTTCCACGAGCTTTCCGGGATCGTCGGGCCGAGGCCCATCACCGACGAGGAGGTCGCCTTTGCGAAGGAGCGGCTCCTTCTGGGCTTCCCCAGCCGGTTCGAGACAACGTTCGGCGTCGCGGGGCAGCTCGCTGTCCTCGTCGCCGACGACCTCCCCGACGACGAGTTCGAGCGATACCAGCCCCGGATCGAGGCCCTCACCCGGGCCGACGTGGACCGGGTGGCGCACCGTTACATCACGCCCGACAACCTGGTCGTTTTGATCGTCGGCGACCGGGCCCGGATCGAGGGGCCGATCCAAACGCTACCGTGGGCCCGGTCGATCCAGCACCTCGACGCCGCCGGCCATCCACTCGATCGGCCATTCGACGAGCGGCGATAAGCCGGATCAACCTGTGCGCGGCCCCATCATCGGCGAGAAGCGGCGAAGAACTCCGAAGAACGGCCGTGGCCGATGCGCGGTCGTCGTCTCGTCAGACACTTTCCGAGCGCGCCGATGCGACGGCTGCGGCAATGTGCAGGTCCTCGCGGAGATCCCCGGGGCCGAGTGAGCGGCCCCGGTGGACGTCCCACGTTCAGGATCCGGCCTTCGAGCCCGTATCCCCGGATGTGACAGGGGTCGGCGGCGGTGGGGGCGTGAGCTCGCGGATCGGCGGCGAGAGATCGGGGACCGTCGCGTCCTGTGCGGGACCCGGGAAGGGCGCCCTGGAGTTCGCGGGCGGCGGCGGGGCGGCCGGCGGTTGCGGGCTCGGCGGGGGAGCACTCGGCCGCGCCGAGATCGCCGCAGCCTGCTGCTGCATCTGAGCGGCCCTGGCCTGCGCCTTTGTGTTGAGCCGGTCGAGCGCCCGGGTCGAAGCTTTTCGGACATCCTCGCGATGGTCGTAGATCGACGACCGCTCCAGGGCGATGGCCGCATCCGACCCGCCGATCTCCCCCAGCGCGATCGCCGCCGCGACACGGACATCCTTGAAATTGTCGTACTTCAGGACGTGGATCAACGAGGGGACCGCGCGTCGGTCGCCGAGCCGCCCGAGCGTGTAAGCGGCCTCTTTTCGTGTCCCCGAGAAGAGACTCTGGAGCCGCTGGCTCTCCAATGCGACCTGGTCGGGCGGAGGTGGCGGAGGCGCGGGCGCGACCGCGGGTCCACCCATGACCGGCCCGCCGATCGCACCGCCGCCCATCCCGAATCCACCCCCGCCAAATGAGAAGTTCAGGAGCGGAGCGGCCATCAGCCCGAATCCGAACGCCGGGACGACCGGCTCAACCACCACTCCGCGCGGCCCTCCCCACGCCGGACGGCCCCATCCGCCGGGGCCCGGACCCATCGGCGTTCGCTGGACCTGCACCTCGCGTGAGATCGTTCCGCCCGGGCGGCGGATCGTCACCTGACGATCGATCGATCCTGGCCGACGCTGGATCTCAACCTGACGATCAATCGATCGGCCGCGCGGGCCCGTGATCGTCGTGTTCCGCTCGAAGGTCTGCCCGCTCGCCCCGGCGCAGGCACCCGCCAGGCACGATCCGCAAACCACGGCGGCCAGCCAGTCCTTTCTGCTTCGCACGGCTTCTGTCCTCCTTGCCGGCCGTAAGCCGCGATCGCACCGCTTTTCCTTCTCTCGTCGATTGGGCCCCACTAACAGCCTGGGGCCGCGCGATTTTGCCAGCGAGGTCCCCAAATGGGAAGATCGGAATGCAGATAACCCAGACGAATCGCCGAGCCTACCTTCTTTGGAAAGCCGTTCCGATTACACGGACTGGAAGAGATAGGGCGAGGGCTCGGACTTTTTGGCGGGATTTGCCTTGCAATACATTGCTTGCAGCTTATGATGGCATTGGAAAAGATTGGGCCCGTCGAAGGCGACGTCGGCCCTGCTCGACTTCTCTCGGAATCCATCCTTCTCAATTTTGATGCCGGTTCTCAGTCAAGGAGGCTGCTGTGCCTTCCCACAAGCCGGTGCCGATGGTGCCGTCGTCGATTCTTCCGTTCGCCGTCCGAACGATTGCCGCGGGGCGTGGCGCGCGCGTGCTTTGTTGCCCGGAGTGTCGCTCGCCCCTGAACCTGATTCAGCCCGACGAAAACGAGCCGAGTCGGTTGCTCGGGACCTGCGAACGATGCTCGAAATGGGTTTTCCTGGTGGAACTCGAGCCCGAGTGGCGGAGGGCGCTCGTGGTGGAGCTGCCCGATAGCGAGGCCATCTACCGCAAGCTTGAACAGATCCAACCGGAATCCAGGAACCGGGACAGGGCCTAGGCCCATCGGTCCGATTCTCGGGCCAACGTCGCGCGGGATCGATCGCTCAGCGCTTCTTTCGACGCTTCCGGGAACGCGGTTCCGGTCGAGTCCGCGCCTCTGGCTTGCCTTTCCTGGTCTCCCTGGCGGGCCGTTTGGGTACGGGACGCGGTCCCGTAGGCTCGCTTTTGGCCTGAGGAGATCGATCCTCGGAGGAATTTGCCCGCGGTCCGACCGCCCGGTGGGGTCGGGCCTCTCGGTCATCCGAGCGACGAGGGAGGTTGGTCGGTTCTGTCAGCGAATCGACCAGGATGAGATCGAGGATTCGGCGGTCCACGTCCACGTGCGCGATGCGGACGATCTTTCGGTCGCCCAGTCGGTGGCGGTGTCCTGAGCGTCGGCCGACCAGGGTATGCGTCCCTTCTTCTCGATAGTAGTAATCGTCGGCGAGCGAGGTGACGTGGACCAGTCCCTCGACAGGTAGCTCCACCAGCCGGCAGAAGAGGCCGAAGTCCTCGACGCGGACGATCACCGCATGGAACGACTCGCCGATCCGTCCTTCGAGATAGGTCAGCAGCTTGACGCGAATCAGTTCGCGCTCGGCCGACTCGGCCCTCCGCTCGGTCCGGGTGCAGTGCTCGCCCAGGACGACCAGTTCGTCGTGTCGGTTTGATGGCCGTCGGCCGTCGAGCCAGGCGATGAGTTGCCGGTGGACCTGGAGGTCGGGGTATCGGCGGATCGGCGAGGTGAAGTGGCAATAATCCTCGCTCGCCAGCGCGTAATGCTCCTGGGGCTCGGGCGTGTAGTTGGCCTGCTTGAGACTTCGGAGCAGGCCGTAATGGACGGCATATTCTTCCGGCCGGCCGGCCGCCTGCGCGAGCACTTTTTGCAGCTCGAACCGGCTCTGTGCCTGTTCGATGGGGAAGCCCAGGCTCCTAGCGAACTCGGCGAACTCGTCGAGCTTGAACGGCTCGGGTGCGGCGTGAGCCCGGCGCAGGAACAAAATGTCCTGTGCCGAGAGGGTGCTGGCGACCGCCTCGTTCGCCGCGAGCATGAACTCCTCGATCACCTGGTGGCTTTCGTCGTGGAGGGCCAGATGGGCCCCGACGACGGCGCCTTGCGGGTCCAGTTCGATCTCGATCTCGGGGAGGTTGAGCTCGAGCGCCCCTCGGGTGAAACGCCGGCGACGAAGGATCATCGCCAGTTCGAGCATCTGGCCGAGCATGGTCGCGACCTTCGGCGCCAGATCGGTGTGCTCGGCCCCGGGTGCCTTCATTACGGCCATCGCCTCCTCGTAGGAGAAGCGATGGTCGACCCGGATCGCCGATCGGGTGAACCGCTTGGCGGTCAAAATGCCCTCGGCGTTGAATTCCAGCAGGGCACTGACAGTGAACCGCGTTCGGTGGGCCTGGAGGCTGGCGAGGCTGTTGGAGAGAATCTCCGGGAGCATCGGGATCACGCGGTCGGGCAGGTAGACGCTCGTCCCTCGGTTCCTCGCGGACTTATCGAGCGCCGAGCCGGCCCGGACGAAATGCGAGACGTCCGCGATGTGGACGCCCAGGCTCCAGAATCCCTTCTCGTTTCGGGAGAGCGAGATGGCGTCGTCGAAGTCGCGGGCCGTGGCCGGGTCGATGGTTACGGTCAGGACGTCGCGGAGGTCCTCGCGATCGCCGATCTCATTCTCGTCGAATCCTCGGGCCTGCTCGCGGGCCTCTTCGAGGACGATCTCATCGAAGGTCTCGGGGATGTTGAAAGCCCGGATGATGGTGAGGGTGTCGACGCCGGGTGTGCCGCGCTGGCCGAGGATTTCGGTGATCACCCCCTCGCCCTCGAGGTAAGGCGTGGGGTATCGGACCATCTCGATGGCGACCTTGTCGCCGGGCCTCGCTCCCTTGGCGCCGGGATCGCCGACGTAGATGGGTTCGTGGAAGCTCGTGCCGTCGATTCGGACGAGACCGGCGCTTCCTTCCTCGAAATACGTCCCGACGAAGAGGCCGGCGGCCCTGGCGATGATCTGAACGATCCGCCCCTCGAAGTTCATCCCCGGGCGTCGCGAGCGTTTGGTCACCTTGACGGCGACCTCGTCGCCGGTGGAGGCGTCGCTGGCGGCCTCGGGCGAGATGTAGATCTGGTCGAGGCGTGGTCCGGCTGGGCTCGCGTGGGGGCGGACGAACCCGAAGCCCTCCGGCGATCGCCGGAAGACCCCGACGATCAGCCCGGTCCGGTCGGGTTGGCGGAGGGTCTTGTCCCGGGCGATCTCGAGTTTTGCTTCCTTGACCAGCCGCTTGACCGTCCCGCGGAATTCGGCGTACTGGTCCGGGCCGACGTCCAGCCGCCTCGACATCGCCTTGAGCGTGACGGGCCGGTAATCGGGCTCGGAGACAAATTTCAAAACGCGGGCGGTAAAGTCGGGCATCGGCGGCAACCTCCGGTCGGATCGCGGGTTGGCGTCGATCCATCCTAGGCAACCGCTGCGCCGAAGCCTACCCCTCGGCCTGGTCGATCACTCCTCGACGTCCTCGGCCTGGGTCGAGGCACCCTTGTAGAGGCGGCGGCCGAGGCTCTGCTGGAACGGGGTCCAGCTCGACTCACGGCTGGGGTCGTCGCGAATCTCGCGAGTATAGGCGTGGATCTTGGCGTCAAGATTATCGATCAGGTGCAGTGCCATCGCCTCGAGTGTCATCGGGAGTTTCGGGCTCCCGAATTCGTAGGCTCCGTGGTGGCTGACGATCATGTGCTTGAGCCGGATGTGCAGCTCGTGGGGGAAGGGCTCGCCCATCAGCTCATCGCACTGCCGGACCTTCTCCGCGAGCATCTCCACGCCCATCACGAGGTGGCCGACGAGCTGTCCCTCGTCGGTATAGGAGAAGGAGCGATCGTACGAGAGCTCGCTCACCTTGCCGATGTCGTGGAG
The DNA here is from genome assembly GCA_027451455.1 of Planctomycetales bacterium. Classification (GTDB taxonomy): domain Bacteria; phylum Planctomycetota; class Planctomycetia; order Isosphaerales; family Isosphaeraceae; genus JAKAUH01. Next base: position 9,976 of record DAIDJI010000071.1, read on the forward strand.
GAAGATCCCGGTCAGCAGGAGGTCGCGGTCGACTTCCGGGTAGAACGGGGCGATCCGGTCGGCGATGTTGAGCAGGGTGGTGACGTGCTCAACCAGTCCGCCCTGGTAGGCGTGGTGGTTCTTGATCCCGGCCGGGGCGAGGGTGAACTTCCGGACGAAGTCCTCGTCGATCAGGAAGCACTCGACCAGGGCGCGGAGGTGGGGAGTTCGCATCGCCAGGAGCAGTTCGCGGAGCCGGGACATCAGCTTGCCGACGTTCTGAGTGCTCTGGGGCAGGAAGTCCTCGGGCTGAATTCGGCCGGCGTCGATGCCGTCGAGGTGCGTCAGGATGATCTGGAGCGAGCCCTGGAAGACCTGAGTTTTGCCCCGGATCTTGAGGTAGTCGCCGGGTTCAAACGATCGAGAGAGCTCTTCGGTGGCGTTCCAGAGGCGGGCGCCGATGCTCCCGGTCTTGTCCCGCAGTTCGAGTTGCAGGTAGAGATTGCCCTGGCGATTCGCCCGGAGTTGCTTGTCAGTGACCAGGAAGACCTCGTCGATCGATTCCCCGTGCGTCAACTGGTTGACGTAGATTCGGCTCATGCGTTCCGCTGTTTCATTCCCGAGGCGAGGGAGGAGATCCCGGCGGGCGCCGGGAGGGGACGAGCGGGTCCAATGCCCGTCGAGGGGTTGATTGTAGGGGGCGTCCGGCGCGGGGGTCAAGTGCGGTCGACTGGCCCGTCGCCATCGACGGGGGACCGGCCGGTCGCGGTCGTACCGAGCTTATTTCGGCGGAACAGGGGGGGTATCGTGATCCGCCGGCTCGGGACGAGCGGGGCGAGTCGATTCGGATTGGCTGACGGCGCACTGCGGGTGGATGCCGGCCCTTGAGTAGACGGCCTTCTTGCAAACGGGGCAGATCGGGCGGGTCGAGATCGGGACGTGCCAGTGCTTCTGCGCCACGAGCGGAGACCTCTTTCGTGAGAAGGCGCCCCCGGGATTGCCGGGGGATCGCCATTTTGGTCCGATCGGGTTCGGAGGAGTCGGAATCAATAGCGACCGCGTCCGCCGCTCCGATATCCGCCGCCGCCGCCACCACCACCGTATCCGCCGCCGCCACCGTATCCGCCGCCGCCACCGTAACCCCCGCCGAAACCGGCGTCGAGGCCACCGCTCCGATACTTGCGAGGCTTGGCGTTATCGACCGTCAGCTTCCGGCCGACGACTTCGCGGTCCTGCAATCCCTTGATGGCGGCCTGTGCCTCGGCGTCGCTCCCCATTTCGACATAACCGAAGCCCTTCCCGAGCCCGGTCTGGCGGTCCCGCATGATCTCGACGCTCTGGACGGTGCCGAACTCGGCGAAGACCCCTTCGAGTTCGGCGTCGCTAACTTCCCGGGGTAGATTCCCGATGAACAACCTCGTGGCCATGGCGGCAGCTCCATGAAAACTCGGGGCCCGCCGCTCCTCCTGCGGGTCGTCCCTGGATGACTCGGGATGGAAGAGGCCCGTGTTGGGCGGGCCGGATGGGACGAGAAGGGCGGGCGCGAGGAGTTCGCCGCGGGGCTGGCCCGGTCTCGGCTCGAGGCGGGCGATCCCTGCCCGGGGAGGGTGCCGCGAGGGAATGTTGCTCACCTCGCGGCCATGCTCGGATCGGTCAGCCGGCAAGATTTCGGGCCGGGACGGATCAATGCAAGGGGATTTCAGGTGCCTCGGCGAAAGGACTTCACCGGGCGGAAGGTCGAAACCGCCTGGGGCGCGATTCGGCCTGGATCTTTCGCTTCTGGATCAATAGCGACCGCCGCCACGACCACCCCGGCCGCCGCCGCCGCCACCACCATATCCGCCGCCGCCGCCGCCACCGTAGCCGCCGCCACCACCGTAGCCGCCGCCACCACCGCCGCCGGTACGAGGTTCGCGGGGACGCGCCTCGTTTACCGTCAACCGACGGCCGTTATGCTCCTGGTCGTGCAGGCCCTGGATGGCGGCCTGCGCCTCGGCCTCGCTGCCCATCTCCACGAAGCCGAACCCCTTGCTACGACCCGTGTCGCGATCCTGGATGACCTGTGCGCTCTGCACGGTCCCGAACTCCGAGAACAACTGCTCCAGGTCCGAGTCATTGACCTGATAAGCGAGGTTCCCGACGTACAATTTCCTGCCCACCATCATGCTCCACGAAGGGGTGTCCGACCCAACGATCGTCTCACGGGTCGCATCGAAACGGGGGGGCCGACACGGACGGCCCGGCCGGAGGGAAGGCGAGAGGGGCAGGCGAGGACGGTATCCCGTGGATCGACGTCGCGGGCTCCTTCGTATTCCAACGCATCGATTATAACCCGCTCGCGACCCTGGTGAAAGGGCATTCCGCCCACTGCTTCCCAGCTTACCCCGGACCCTCTCCCGAGCCGGTGAGAATTTCCCGGCCGATCCTCTCTTGCCCCGAATCCCTACGATATCGTGTCGATCGAGATCCCATCTGGACCTTTCGCGAGGAGCTTCTCGTTCATGGAATACCGATACCTGGGCGGTTCCGGGTTCCGTGTCCCTGTCTTGAGCCTGGGCACCGGGACCTTCGGCGGCGGTGGTGAGCTATTCAAGGCGTGGGGCTCGACGGATGTCGAGGAGGCCACCCGGCTGGTCGACATCGGCCTCGACGCCGGCCTGACGATGTTCGACTCGGCCGACATTTACTCTCAGGGCAGGGCCGAGGAAATCCTGGGAGCGGCCATCAAGGGACGTCGGGATCGGGTCCTGATCTCGACCAAGGGAACCTTTCGCGCAGGGACCGGCCCGAACGACGTCGGCTCGTCGCGGTTTCACCTGATCCGGACGGTTGAGGCGAGTCTCCGACGACTTGGAACCGATTACATCGACCTGTACCAGCTTCACGGCTTCGACGCGATGACACCCGTCGAGGAGACGCTCGGCACGCTGGATGACCTCGTCCGCGCCGGCAAGATCCGCTACATCGGTGCCTCGAATTTTTCCGGCTGGCACCTGATGAAGTCGCTGGCGGCGGCGGATCGGAATGGCTGGACGCGTTTTGTGGCGCACCAGGTGTACTACTCGCTGCTGGGCCGCGAGTATGAATGGGAGCTGATGCCGCTGGCGCTC
>DAIDJI010000072.1 GCA_027451455.1 Planctomycetales bacterium
CTTTCATCCCGCAAGCGAGATGATGCTGACTGCCAGAATGGCAGTGGTGGGTTCGTTCGCGCGTTTTTTCTGTTCGCTGAGGGCACAGGCGAACCTGGATTCTCGTGGATTCCTGGAAACACCGACTCCGAATTGTCAAGGAACCATTGGGTAGGATGGGCCAGGCTGAAGGTTACCACAGATTTGCACCAATGCAAATCGAGGGCGAAATTTCGAGGATTGGTGAAGGAGGTGGGGTGGATGCCGCTCGCCTACAATCCGCCTGTGAGGCCCGGACGGAGGGTCGAGGGGAGACTCGGCGCGTCGCGAGGTCCGGCATGAGGGCTCGGCGATGAAGGTACTGGTGATCGGGGCGACGGGTGGGACGGGACGTCACCTGGTCCGGCAACTGCTGGCGCGCGGCGATGAGGTGACGGCCTGGGTTCGTCGGCCGGGCGCGCTCTCGGCAGAGGCGGCGGTTGCGGGAGGCCGGTTGCGGATGGTTGAGGGCGAGGCGAGGGACTCTGCCTCGATCGAGCGGGCCGTGGAGGGGCAGGATGCGGTGGTCGTCGCCTTTGCGCCGAGGTCGTTGCGGAGGGACGATCTTCAGGAGACGCTTTATCGGAACCTGGTGGAGGCGATGCGGTCGGACGGTGTGCGTCGGCTGGTGAATCTCTCGGCGTGGGGACTGGACAATGACGATGCGATCCCGCCGCCCTGGATCTTCCGCCACGTGATCCGGCCGGTTTTCCTCCGGCATATCTGGGCCGACAAGCGGAGAGGCGAAGCGATCGTGAGGGCGAGCGGGCTCGACTGGATCCACGTCCAGCCCGGACGGCTGCTCAACGAGCCGGCCCGGGGTGGTGTGCGGGCCTCGGCCGATGGCCGGGGCCTTGTTCCGCGGATGAACCGCGAGGACCTCGCCGCGTTCATGATCGAGCAGTTGGATCGGGGCGAGTGGGTGGGGAAGCCGGTAGTGATCGGGTATTGAGACCCGGCGTGGACGAGGGTAGGTGGCCGGCGATGCGGCCCTGTCGTGTAGGTGGATCATCCACCGGACAGGACCGAATCGACGGCCGGACAGAATGAGCGGGACTGGGAACGCGAATCAGTAGCTATCGGAACTGATGGTCTCGCCGCCCTGTCGGGTGCCGAGCGCCCACCAGTTGAGCATGTTGATCGAGTTCTTGATGAAGTGGACCGAGCCGTCGGCAAAGAGGGCGTTCACGCCGCCGGGGTGGTTGCTCATTGCCTGGACATAATGGTCGTGCTCGGCCTGGACGCAGCAGTCCATCCGGCATCCGCCCCATCCATTATAATTGGGCGGAGCGACGGTGTTGAACAAGGAGTAGCCCATCGCCCCGACGGCCCATCGCCAGCCGGGCCCGCCGTTGACGCCGCCCGGGCTCCGCCACTTGGCGGTGCAGAGTTGCCAGTCGGAGGTCAGAGCCGTGATCGCGTTGTTTCCGAGTGAACGGACGTCCTGAAGGTTGGCCGCCGAGTTGGAGCCGATGTTGCCCGTCGCGTTGCCGCGGAAGCCGGGGGTGTACGACCCGGTCTGGCCGGTGAGCGACTCCGAAAAGGCGATGGTGTTGGAAGTGCCATCGGTGACGGCGGCGATGTCGAAATTGTTCTCGTAGGCGAACATCCCGGTGGTGTTGAAGTCGTTGTTCTGGCAGCAGTTGGACGTAGTGGTGCCGATGCTGGCGAAGTAGTTATTGATGTTGCCGTAGCCGCCCTGGGTACTCCCCTTACCGGAGTTTCCGTCGGACGGGCAGAGCAGGACGGCCATCTTCGAGGTAAACACCGTGTAGTTGCAGATCTGGCCGTACTGACCCGACCATCCGGGGGAGTAGGAGAAGTTCGACGCGTTGTACAACGTTCCCTGTTCGAGGAACGACGACATCAGGGCGATGGAGCTCCAGCCGTCCCACGAAGGGGAGTAATACGGAGTGTTTGGGGTGCCGCCGGCGGTGGTGGCCCCGGTGACGTTGTAGGGGCCCTTCGAACCGCCCATGGGGAAGCTGTTGTTCCCGGTGTGGTAGTTGTGCAGGGCCAGCCCCAGCTGCTTGAGGTTGTTGGTACACTGGCTCCGGCGGGCGGCCTCGCGCGCCGCCTGGACTGCGGGGAGGAGGAGAGCGATCAGGACTGCGATGATGGCGATGACCACCAGCAGCTCAATCAGAGTGAAGCCTCGACGACGATGCATGGGATTCTCCGAACAGGTTCACGGTTGCGAATCGCGGTGCGAAAAGGAATCAGACAGAATGATGCCCGGGGCTCGAACGGGAACCTGGGCGCTGACAGGGCGCAAAACGAACGCCGATGGTGACACGACGACCGGGCCGCCGAGCGGACGGCCCGCCGGCTGGGGATCACTTCACCTGTACCTTCTCCTTAGCGACATTCTTGTAAGGCTTGGACTTCATGAAGTTTTCCATATTTTTGCTGGTCTCCTGACCGTGGCCGGTGGTGTCCTCGACCTGGGCGGGGCCGGAGTCGCCACAGCCGAACAGGAAGAGCGCGGTCAGGAGCATCGACGCAGCCATACCCGCGAGGCGCCAGGGGCGCCCAGCACTCGTGAAACTCATCATTGAGACCCTCAAATTCGCCCGGATGATTGGGATCTGGGACAGTAGACGGAGCCTAACGCGCTTCGGAGTGGGAAGCAAGGACCGGACACGGGGGCGTGTGAGATATCGGTACGTGAGGGATGGAGCGTAGCCGATCAGGCGAGGCGGCCGTCGAGGGCGAGGGTATCGGTCCGGTCGAAATGAGGGCGGCCGGTGGGCGATTCCGGCTCGTGGTGATAGTGGATCTCGTGGAGCCGGCGGTAGAGAGCGGAGCTATGCTTTAGCTCGTGGTCGGTGCCGACGGCCTCGATCCGTCCACCCTTCATCAGGACGATCCGGTCGGCAAACTGGATCGTCGCGAGGTTGTGCGAGATCAGGAACGTGGTCCGGTTGCGGGCGAACTCGCCGATCGCCTTGCGGATCAGGACCTCGTCCTGAATGTCGACGGCGCTTGTGGCCTCGTCGAGGATCAGGATGGCCGGGTCGCGGAGCATGGCTCGGGCCAGGGCGATCCGCTGGCGCTGGCCGCCGGAAAGGCCGAGGCCGCGCTCGCCGATCAGGGTGTCGTACCCCTTCGGCAGGCTCATGATGAACTCATGAGCATAGGCGCGCTCGGCGGCCTTGATGATCTCGGAGCGTGGGGCCTTTGGGTCGCCGTAGGCGATGTTGTTGGCGATCGTGTCCTGGAAGAGGATGGTCTCCTGAAGGACGATCCCGATCTGGCGGCGGAGGGTGCGGAGGGGAACCTCGCGGATATCTCGGCCGTCGATCCGGATCGAGCCCGAGTGGACGTCCCAGAACCGGGGGAGGAGGCTGGTGAGGGTTGTCTTGCCGCATCCGTTGGGGCCGACCAGAGCGATGGTCTCACCGTGTCGAACGGTCAGGCTGAGGCCGTGAAGGACGGGCGAGCCCGGGGCATAGCCGAAGACAACGCGGTCGAACTCGATGGAATTCCGGTGGCGGGCGAGAGCGGGAGCATCCTTCTGGTCGACCACGCGGGGCGAACGGTCCATCAGGGCGCAGATCCGGTCGGAGGCCGCAGCGGCGCGCTGGATCTTGCCGTGAACATTCGCCAGCTTCCGGATCGGGTCGGAGACTCCCGCGAGATAGGCGTAGAGCGTCAGGAGGTCCTGGATCTCCATGATCTGCCCGGCGAGCTGCAAGCGGAAGATGCCCAGGTCCAAAAACATGGTGTGGTGCAGGACCAGGTACGACCCGGCCAGCAGGGCGATCGCGACCGTGGTGAGGGTCAGCATTTCGAGGACCGGGTCGGACATCGCGTCGATCATCGCGACGCGGACGCTCTTCCGATAAAGGTTCTTCGTCTCGCCGAGGAACCGTCGACGCTCGACCCGTTCCATCGCGAAGGCCTTGACGACCTTGATGCCCTGGAAGGTCTCCTGAAGGATCTTGTAGATGGTCGACATGCTCTCCAGCGACCTGCGGACGGCGCGTTTCATGATCTTGCCGACCCGGTAGGTCGTGGCCGCGGAGATCGGGACCAGGATCAGGGTGAGCAGCGTCAGCCGCCAGTTCCAGAGCAGGGCCGCTCCGAGGCAGGTTGTGATCCGCATCGGCTCGCGGATCAGCTTGCTCATCAGGGTGTTCAGTCCCTGGCCGAACGACTCCATGTCGCTGGTGAACCGGGCCATCAATTCGGCCGAGCCCTGGTCGGAAAAGCTTGCCAGGTCGAGATTGAGCGTCCGTCGGAAAAAGCGATTGCGAATGTCGAAGAGCGTTAATTGCATGACATCGGCAACGAGAACCTCTTGCAAGAACATGAAGAAGCCCTTGAGCGCGACGCCGACCATCACCATCCCGATCAGGAGCAAAAGCGCTGTGAAGGGGTTTCCGGGGAGATAGTGATTGACGTAGGGCTGGACGATCAGGCAGCGCTGGAGCCACCAGTCGTTATCGGCGATTTCCTTGCCGATGGAGCCGAGGCGGCGGCGGAGGCCATCGGCGTCACCGTCGCGAATCAGGGGGCTACATCGTTCGAAGAGTTCGGCCTTGCGAGCGCCGGCGACCATGGCGTCTCGGCGAAGGACTTCAAGCTGGGCGAGCTGGGCCTGAGCCTTGGGGTCGGCGGAGTTGCGCAGATCGGCGTCGCGGACTTCCCATTCGAATTGCCGGAGGGCCTTTTCGCGGAGGTCGAGGTCGTCGTGGACCTTCTGGACGTGCTCCTTGATGGTTTCCTTGGCGGCCTCGGCGCGTGGGGCGACGCCGATGGCGAACTTCACTTCCTCGCGACGGGCCTCGAGTGCGGCGATACGTTCCCGGTAGTCGCTAACCTTGTGGGCGACCCATCTTTGCGGGTTCTGGTCATTGAACAGGATGTGGAGCAGGGGATAGACGGCGCCCAGTTCGGCGAAAAAGAGCAGGGCGACCATCGCCGCGCACCCGACCGAAAGGCCGAATCGGACGCGATAGGGCAAGGCGAACCGCACGAGGCGAGCGAAGTTTTTCATAATCTCGGCGTCGCGGAGGTGAGACCCATTGTGCTTCCATGCACCGGCGGGCCCCGGGGACCGTCGGCAGGTCGAGGAGGTCTTTACCACGACCGGGCCAAAGTGACAATCCGATTTCGAGTTCCATCGGCGAGGCGGCCCAAGATCGGCCAGTCGGGGTTGGAGGATCCGGCCCCGATGGTTAGGATCGTGCGGGCGCGGGTGCCTCTCGGTCACCCAGGCCCTCGATCGCGGGAAGGCGGCGATCCGTCAGGGAGGACGGGATGAAGCTACTCGCCCTGGTTGACTCACCCGATCACGTCTGCTGCCGATACCGGATTCGCGCGTTCGCCCCGGCGATGGAGCGATCGGGGATCACGGTCGAATATCGAGCGATCGGCCGAGGTCCGGTGGATCGCGTCCGCCAGCTTGGATCAGCGGGTCGGTTCGACGCGGTGATCCTTCAGCGCAAGTTATTGCCGGGCTGGCAGCTTGCGATTCTGCGCCGGTCCGCGCGCCGGTTGATCTTCGATTTTGACGACGCGGTTCTGTATCGCGACTCGAACGACCGGCGTGGACCGGAGGATGGGCGTCGTCGTCGGCGGTTCGCGGCGACGGTGGCGGCGGCCGACGCAGTCCTTGCCGGCAACGACTTTCTGGCCGATTGTGCCCTGCGCGCTGGTGCGAGGGTGCAGGATGTCCATGTGATCCCGACCTGCGTCGAGCCGGAACGCTACCCGGTGGCGCGCACCGGGACGGTGGACGGGCCGATCGACCTGGTCTGGATTGGAACGGGTGGGACGCTGAAGGGCCTGCTCCAGCCGCGTGAAGTCTGGTCGGCGCTGGCGAGGGAAATACCGGGGCTCCGGCTCCGTGTGATCTGCGACCGATTTCCCGAGGATTTCCCGATCCCGGTCGTGCCGGTCGGGTGGTCGGAGGCCGAGGAGGCCCGGCAGATCGCGGCGGGGGATGTCGGCGTGAGCTGGTTGCCGGACGATCTTTGGAGCCGCGGCAAGTGCGGGCTGAAGGTTTTGCAATACCAGGCGGCTGGGCTTCCGGTGGTCGCGAATTCGGTCGGATGTCAGGTCGAGATGGTCAGGCCAGGGGGAAACGGTTTCCTGGCTGACGACGCGGCGGGATGGGTCGAGGCCATCGGGCGGCTGGCGCGCGATCCTGGGCTGCGGAGGCGGATGGGCGAGGCGTCGCGCCGGGATGTCGAGCGGGATTACTCGGTCTCGGCCTGGTCCGAGGCGTTCGTACAGTCGATCCAGGGACATCCGCGGCCGGCACTGGCCGGACCGCACCTGCCCCGGGTCCGATCCTCGGCCACGAGCTTCCAAACGGTGGGCGATTCCTTATGAGTGTGATGACCCCAGCCGAACGGGCGGCCCGTCCCGCCGGACCGATGGCACCTCCCCTGATGTTCAAGCCGCCGGCCTGGGAGTGGACAGGGTTTGGCGAGATCGGGTGGTGGACCCGCGCCGGGACCCCCTGGCGCGAGATCCTGCTCGGGCCTGATGGGCTCCGACTTGAGGAATGGCGGGCGGCCGGGCGGGTCGAGACGATCAAGTCGGGCCCACACCGGATCGTCTACCGAATTGACCTGCCCGAGGGGGCCGTTTTTCTCAAGCATTACCTGATCCCAAATCGCCGGGCGAAGTGGCGGCAGTGGTTTCGCCGAGGGAAGGGGCGGAACGAGGGGAAACGATCGCAACGGCTCGCTGCCACCGGTGTACCGACCATCTGGCCGGTCGCGCTGGGCGAGCAGCGGAAGCGAAAATTTCTCTTTGAGAATTATCTGGTCACGCTTGAGGTTGCCGATTCGACACCGCTGGACGAGTTTGTCACCGAGCGCCTGCCAGACTGGCCCGAGCCGAAGCGGTCGCGGATGCGGCAGAAGCTGGCGATGGTGCTCGGCAAGATGACCGCCCGGCTGCACGACGCCGGCTTTCTGCATGTGGACTTTCACCCGGGGAACATCCTCGTTCGGTTTCCCTCGCCCGACGAGCCGGAACTGGTGATGATTGACCTCGATGCGCTTCGGCTGCGTCGGGAGGTCGACTGGAAGACGGCCCGGCAGAATCTTGCGCTTTTGAATCATTTTTTCTGGGTCCGGTCGAGCCGGACGGATCGGCTCCGGTTTCTCGAACATTATCGACGCCACCGGAAGGGTCCGGTGCGTGACATCCATAAAGCGGCCGGTCAGATTGAGGCGGCCACCCGGACCTGGGCCGAGCGGCTCTGGCGGCGGTGGGGGCGTCGGTGCCGCGGGACGAACAAGTATTTCGAGGTGATCTCCGGCGAGGCGACGTGGGGCGTGGCCTCGCGCGAGCTGGATGCCGAAACCTCGCGCCGGATTGTCGGCGATCCCGAGGCGCCTTTCCGGGACCCGGGTGCCCGGGTGCTGAAGGATTCCCGGACGACGAAGGTGGTTGAGACGACGATGATCGTCGGCGGGCGACCCGCGGCCGTGATTTATAAACGGTTCAACCGCAAGAAATGGCTCGATCCGATCCTGAACCTGTTCCGGCCGTCGCGCGCCTGGCGGTCGTGGCAGGCGGCACAGGACCTGGTGAGCCGGGGGATTCCGACGCCGAGGAACCTGGCGTACATCGAGCGCCGGCCGCACGGAAACGGGCCGATCGTCCGGCTTCTGACGCACGAGACGTACCTGGCGACCGTGAAGGAAGAACCGGCCGTGGACCTCTGGACCTACGTTCATGAGATTTTGCCGAAGCTGCCGGTGGAGGTGCGTCGGGCCCGGATCCGACGATTGACGACCTCGCTGGCGGGTCTGATCCGGTCGCTGCACGATCGTTCGCTCTCGCATCGCGATTTGAAGTGCGCGAATATCTTGATTCGGACCGACGTGATTGAGGACTCGGACGAGTTGAGTCTGATTGACCTGGTGGGGGTTCAGCTCCGGCATCCGTTGCCGAGGGGGCGCCGGGTTCAGAATCTGGCGAGGCTGGCGATCAGCCTGGGATCGGTCCCGGGAGCGACCCGGACCGACGCGCTGCGGTTTCTCCGGCTGTACCTGCCGTGGGGTCTTTCGCCGCTGAGCGACTGGAAGTCGGTCTGGCGATCGATCGAGCGCGCGATGATCGCCAAGCGGTCACGGAACCACCGGCGTGGCCGTCCGCTGTCCTGACGGGAGACGAAGCGTGCGAATCGAGAGTCGACGACGGCCGGCGGTCGCCCTGGTGCTCTGGATGCTCGCGGGATGGGCTGGCTGCGCGACTTTCGATCGAGGTAAGTCGCTCGTGCCGAGCAAGCCGAGCGCGCGGACCGGTCCGTTCGTCATTTACTCGAACACCGGCGCCACCGGCGAGGCGCCGGCGGTTCGTTGTCTGGAGGCGCTGGAGCGAGACGCCGGGCGTGAACTGGGGTTCCGACCGTCGGCCAACCAGTCGCCGGTCGAGATTTACGTCCTGGACAGCCGCGAGGATTTCGACCACTTTCTGCGGTTTTACTACCCCGAGCTACCGACGCGCCGGGCGTTTTTCATTGCGATGGGGTCGCAGCGGCTGGTTTACACCTATGCAAGCCCGAGGCTGGATGAGGATCTCCGGCACGAGGCGACGCACGCGATGCTTCACGGTGCGTTCGGCGAGATGCCGCTCTGGCTCGATGAGGGGCTGGCCGAATACTTCGAGACCGATCGATCCGACCCAGGCGCCGAGCGGAAGCGGTTGGAGTTGATCGCCGAGGACCTGGCCCGCGGCTGGAAGCCGGACCTGGCCCGGCTGGAGGCGATGGCCGACATCAAGCAGATGACCCAGCGCGATTATCGGGAGTCGTGGTCGTGGGTACGGATGATGCTCCGGGGGCCGGAGGAAGGTCGAACGATTTTGATGGAGTACCTCGGCGAGCCCGAGCGGGCGGGTGCCCGGATCGCGCCGAGGTTGGCGGCGGCCCGGCTCGATGAGCGGGCACTGGTCGCCTACCTTGACGGTCTGAGGAAACCGGGGGGCCTGGCGGAGAAGCCTGCGCCGGCCGTCACGCCCGCCTCGGGATCGGTCCGGTTGCAGGACAGCCCCGAACCGCCGCACCGGCGGACGATCCGGGGCTTTTTCCATCGGATCGGGTCCTGGATCGGACTTTGATCTCCGATCAGCGATCAGAATTTTCGCTCGCGGTCGCCGAGGCCGCCGCGGAGCGGGATCTTTCGCTCGGGCTTCGGCGCTGCCGGGGTTTCGTCCTCCTCGACCTCGGTTTCGGCCTCAAGGCTTGCCTTGCGGGGGTCGGGCAGAAGCGAGAGTGAGATCCGCCTCGACTCGGGCTCGACCTTGAGGATTCGGACCTCGACTTCCTGGCCAAGCTGGACGATGTCGGAGACCCGCCGGACGCGCGTCGGCGAGAGTTCGGAGACGTGGATCAGCCCCTCGATGCCGGGCTCCAGCTCGACGAAGGCGCCGAATTCGGAAGTGCGTGTGACCTTTCCCTTGACCATCGTCCCGCGATGGTACCGGTCCGGGGCGCTTTCCCAGGGGCTGGGGGTGAGTTGCTTCAGTCCGAGGGTCAGCTTCCGGGCGGTCGGGTCGATCTTGAGAATCTTGACCTTCACCTTGTCGCCGATCCGGATGAGATCCTCGACCTTCTGGACCCGTGCCCAGCTCATCTCGCCGATCGGGAGCAGGCCGTCGACGCCGCCGAGGTCGACGAAGGCGCCGAAGTCCTTGACCGATCGGACGAGGCCCTCGCGCTCCTGGCCCTCTTCGAGGGTCGCCCAGGTCTTTTCCCGAAGCTCGGCGCGTTCCTGTTCGAGGAGGTCCCGGCGGGAGATGACGAGGTTTCGCTCGCGCTGGTTGGCCTCGGTGACGATGGCCTTGAACTTCTGATTAAGGTAAGTCGAGGCGTCCTCGACGCGGGCGAGGTCGATCTGGCTGATGGGCATGAAGCCGCGGATGCCGTCGACGTCGACCTCAAGTCCGCCCTTGACGACCTTGGTGGCGCGGGCCTCGACGACGACGCCGCGACGGACGGTCTCCCAACTGGCCTCGACCGCGGCACCCTTGAGGCGGAGGATCTGGACGCCCTCGTCCGGGTCGAAGTGGTCGACGATGACGTCGATCGACGAGCCAGGGGCGGGGATCTCGGCCCCTTCAAGCTGCTCGACGGGGAGAACGCCCTCGCTCTTGCCGCCGAGGTCCACGAAGATCGACTTGCCGCGGACGCCGATGACCTTCCCGGTGCGCTGGCCGGGTTTTGCTTCCTGCCCGCGCTGGTCGGCGGGATTGGGAACGCGGTCGGCGCGGGGCCGTCGGCCGCCCTGCGGCTCGAAGCTTTTGGGATCGAAGCCGGTGAGCGCGGCTTCGAGCTCGGCTTCAAGGTCGGCGTCCCACTGCCGCTTGAGCGAGACGTCGGCGGACCGAGGCTCGCCGGCGGTGCGACCGGTCGCCTTCGCGAGGGCGGCATCGATCGCATCGTCGGTGCTGGAGCGCTCGGGCGGCGGCTCCGACCTCGGCCCGGCGGGGCCGGCGGGTGTGGGGGGCTTCTGCAAGGTCGACTGCTCGTTCGATTCGGACATGGCGTCGCTTCCCAACGATCGATCGGTGCAAGGGATCCTTCCGGAGGCGCGGGCCCGGCCCGGGCGATTCGGATCCCACCAGACTAGCGTTTCTCCAGAGATCGGCCAAGCCGCTGAGGAAGGCAAGGATCGCCGCCCACGTTGTGGCCCCTGGCAGACCCCTGTGGTATTCTTCCAGTCGCAACCGATGCGAGGGGATGTCGCGGAGACCGGGAGACCCGATGGAGCATGCCGAAGGAATCCTATCTCAGAAGGATCTGTCGGGCTGAATTCGATTGCGATCCGAAGACATTTTTGAGGGCGGCCTCACAACGACTCGACGCCTCTCGCATGCTTCTCGAATCGGGCCTGTTTCTTGACGCCGTCTATCTCGGCGGCTATGTGGTGGAGTGCGGATTGAAGGCCCTGATTCTCCAGCGGACACCCATTAGAAAACGGCGCGAGGTCTGCCGAGAGCTGACGACGGGCTCCCGGTCCCATAATTTTGACGTGCTGGCTGGATGCCTGAAGGCCAAGGGGTGTCCGCTCGCGCCGGGAATTCAGGGACGGCTCGACGATCTGAATGACGAATGGCGAACGAATTTGCGCTACTCCGGGGCATTGATTCCCGAAGGAGAAGCGGAAGAATTCTTCGAATCCATGGCGGCGGTCCATGAATGGGTCCTGAGGAGCTTCTGATGTCGATCGAGGTCAAAGACCGCGTTTCCGAATGGGAGACGAAACGAACGGCTGAGACACGCCGGATCGAGGATCGGCTGCGAGAGGCTGGCTTTGAGCAGGTTGACGCCTACCGCTTCAATCCGGCATCGATTCGCCTTCGTATCATCGACCCCAAATTCGAGGGGAAAAAGGGATCGGAGCGACAAGATCTGGTCTTCCCGGTGATTGACACACTGCCAAAAAAGACTCGCGAGGATATCCTGTTGCTCCTTACCCTGGCCCCGAGCGAGGTCGGGAAGGTCAACCGGCATGCCCTGATCAATCTGGAGTTCGAGAACCCCCTGACCATCGGTCGATGAGTCGATCGAAACCATCGGAGCGTCACGCATGTCCGAAGCCGGATCGCGACTGACCCCCAACGAACTGCGGGCCCTGCGGCGGTACAACACGCCGACGATCGCCAATGCGATCGAGCTGTTCAATGTCCGTCCGCGGCACACCGGGTTTCTCCCGCACTATATCCGATGCCTGCTTCCGGAGCTTGGCCCGATCGTTGGCTACGCGGTGACCTCGAAGACCAAGGCCGCACCGCCAGGACCCGACGAGGTCGAGCAACCCGACCTGCTCGGCGACTACTTCCGATACGTCGCCAGCCAGCCCGGCCCGAAGATCGCCGTGGCGCAGGACCTCGACGACCCGCCCGGCCTCGGGGCGCAGTTTGGCGAGGTGACGGCCACAATCCATCAGAAGCTCGGCTGCATCGGGCATATCACGAGCGGTTGTCCCCGCGACCTCGACGAGGTCCGGGCGCTGGGATTCCAGCTCTTCGGGCTCAATCCGTGCGTGAGCCACGCCTATGTCCGGCTGGTCGAATTCGATACGACGGTGACCCTTGGCGGTGTGGACATCCACTGCGGCGACCTGATCCACGCCGATAAGCACGGCGTCTGCATCATCCCCCACTCCATCGCCCATCAGCTCGCCGAGGCCTGCGCCGAGGTCGAACGGCGCGAACGCCCACTGCTCGAATGCTGTGCGGAAGATGAATTCGACCTCGAGGAGTACATTCGACTCCGGCAGGTCGCGCACACCAAGATCCGCGAATGAAAGGAAAGGAGAGGACCGGCAAGAGCCGCCGCGCCTGGCCTAGACCATCCGGCGCGGCGGCGGCGAGATGGCGACCGCCTCGAACCGCTGGTTCCGGCCGACGGCCTCATCCGGCCGGACCTCATCGAGCCGCTTCCCCTCGACGTGCCACCGGCCTTTCCGGTATTCAAAAAGAGCCGTCGCGTGGCGTGAGATCGCCATCAGGTCAAACGGGGCCGGGTCGAAGTGAACACAAACCAGGGCCAGCAAGTGCCTCGTCTGGCGGTCGCGCGCCCAGAGGACCTCGTCCTCCCACTGCGCCGATTCCCAGCGCTGGCCCTCGGCGTGGTCGACGCGAGTCAACGCCGAGATGAACCGGGCTTCGAGCCATTCTCTTTGCTGATGGAAAAGCTCTCGGGCGTGGTCGACATGCACGTCCTCATAAATCTGGCGGAGAGGACGTCGGAGGAGGAGCCAGCAGGCGGCCAGGACGCAGACCGAGAGGATGCCGGCCCAGATCAGGACTCCCATGGTCGAACCCCCGGCACTCTTCCCTGGACGTGGCGACACTTCGATTTATTGTAGGATCGGCGGGTCGCTGTCTGCAAGGCACGGATTTCGTCGTGACCCGGTTCCCGACGGTTCTCCAAGGATGGTGTCGGTTGATGGAGCAAGGCATGCGGAAGGAACCTCGTCCCGAGGAGGCCGAGCGGAAATTCGGGGCCCACATGTCGATCGCCGGCGGGTGCGATAGGGCCGTACACGCGGCGCACGCCGTGCC
>DAIDJI010000073.1 GCA_027451455.1 Planctomycetales bacterium
CCGGCATCGGACTCGGGCCGATCGACCGTCGAGAGTGATCCAGGTCTCGAACGTGCATTCCCCCGGGACGTTGTTCAGCGCCCACTGCATGGGGATGATCTTCGTGTAGAGGGTCTTGCCGTCGTTGGAGTGATCGACGAGACGGCTGGGGTGGTTATAGACGTCGCCCGAGCCGATCGGGTTCCAGGGCCAGCCCTTCCAGCCCGGATGGGCCTTGCCGAACGGGTGCGGGCCCGAGTAATACGACTGCTGGACCTGCCGGCCGAGGTCGTGAGAATTGATCAGGTTCTCGCCCTTCGGCGAGGTCGAGAGGTGGGTGATCGTCCCGCCGATGTCGAGGTCGACGCCGATCCGAACGCTTCCGTTGTCGAGGGAGCTCAGCCGCTCAGCGCGGGCTGGGGCAAGACTCAGGGCGATCAGGAGGGTCGTCGTGGCGAGAACCGACAGCGAGTGGAGGCGACGCATCGGTGCGGTCCGTTTGGTGGGAAAATGGGGAGAGAATCCGACGCCGACGATGGTAAGGGAGCCGGCGCCTCATCGCAACCGGCCGGCGGGATCGTCACTCGCGCTCGAGAGACGTCGGAAATCGGGCGGAGGATTTCAGAAATAGGATGACCATGCGAACATCCATTGCGAGTGAAGCGCCGCCGATGCGATCGGCGATTGCGACGGCTCTCTGCGCCGGGGCTGGGATTTCGGCCTGGGCGATTGGGCCGGGGGTTGCCTCGACGATCCTGTACGCGATTGCGTACGCGTCGGGAGGCGTGGGGGCGGCCCTCGTCGCGATGGCCGAGTTGAGGCATGGTCGATTGAGTGTCGACCTGCTGATGATCCTGGCCGCCGCGGGAGCCGCCGGGCTGGGCGACCGGGGGGAGGGGGCCGTTTTGTTGTTTCTCTTCTCGCTGAGCGGGGCTCTCGAAGCCTATGCGATGTACCGGACGACCCGGTCGATCGACGCGCTCATCAAGCTGAGGCCCCGCGAGGCGAGTCGGGTGCGTGAGGGCGACGAGGAGCGGGTTGCGATCGAGGATCTGGCGGTCGGCGATCAGCTCCGCGTCCGACCGGGTGAGCGGTTCCCGGTCGATGGCGAGGTGATCGAGGGAGAAACCTGGGCCGACGAGGCGACGCTGACCGGTGAGAGCGAGCCGGTGGGCAAGGCGGTCGGCGATCCGGTCTTCGCCGGGACGATCAACGGGCGTGGAAGCGTGCTGGTCCGGATGACGCGGGCGGTCGCCGATACGACCCTGGAGCGGATCGTTCGGATGGTCCGGGAGGCGCAGGCCGAGAAGACCGATGCGCAGCGTCTGGTGGAATCGTGGCGCGGGCCGTATGTCGCGGGGGTGATGGGCGGCGCAGTGATCGCGTTTGTTGGTTCGTGGTTCCTGCACCACGAGGGGTTTGCCGACTCGTTTTATCACGCGATGGTGATCCTGGTGGTCGCCTCGCCGTGCGCGGTGGTGGTCGGAGCGCCGGCGGTCCTGCTCTCGGCGATCGCGAGGGCCGCGAGGCAGGGGGTACTGTTCAAGGGAGGCGCGCACCTGGAGCGGCTTGCGGAGGTCGATACCATCGCCTTTGACAAGACCGGAACGCTGACCCAGGGCCGTCCGGCTGTCACGGAGGTCTGGGCGACGGAGGGTCTGGCCCCCGACCGGTTGCTGGTCCTGGCCGCGGCGGTCGAGCGCCGGAGCGAGCACCACCTGGCCGCGGCGGTCGTCGCCGAGGCGGCGCGGCGGGGCGTCGACCCGTCCGGGATCGAGGTTGAGGACTTCGAGGCACACACCGGCGAGGGGGTTCATGCGCGGGTCGGCGGCCTCTGGGTGGGCGTTGGCCGCGAGGGGCTTTTCGCCTCGCACGACCGGCCGATCCCGGCCGCGATCGCCTCGGCCGGCGCTCGGTTCCGCGATCGGGGAGAGACGGTGCTTCTGGTTGTCCTGGCGGGCGATGGCCCGACGACCGGCGGCGTGATCGGCCTGGCCGATCTCCCCCGGCCGGAGGCCAGCGCCGCGATCGCCTCGCTCCGAGGTTCGGGGATCACCTCGATGGTGATCCTCACCGGCGATCACGAGCGTGCCGCCCGGGCCGTCGCCAGCCGGGTCGGTGCCGACAAGGTTCTCGCCGGGCTCCTTCCCGCCGAGAAGGTTGTCGAGCTGCGCCGGCTGATGAACGCGGGCCGGCGACTGGCGATGGTCGGCGACGGCGTCAACGACGCGCCCGCCCTCGCCGCCGCCGATGTCGGGATCGCCATGGGAGGCGCCGGCACCGATGTGGCGCTGGAGGTCGCCGATGTGGTTTTGATGGGCGACGACCTTCGCGCCCTGGCGCTTGCCGTCCGTCTCAGCCGGCTGGCTCGTCGGCGGGTCCGGCAGAACCTGGCGTTTGCCTTCGGGGTGATCGGAACGCTCGTTCTGGGCTCCTTCTTCGGGCTCCCGCTCTGGCTCGGCGTCGTCGGTCACGAGGGGAGCACGCTGCTGGTCGTCCTGAACGGGCTTCGTCTCCTGGGCGAGCCGCTTCCGGGCGAGGAGGCGCCCGGCGGGCGGATCGGCGGATCGGTCAAACCCCAGGCCGGTTGAGGCGTGGGCGCAGGTCGTCGAGCTTGAGCCGATCGACCCAGCACTCCGGCCGGTTCAGGTCGTCACGATTGGAGTATACCCTGGCGAGCGCCTCGATCTGGCGCCAGGCGCCTTCGAGGTCGCCGAGCAGGTAGCGGACCTGGGCCTCGACCTCGTGCGAGCCAACGCGTTTGAACCAGCGATGCGCCCGGAACGTGGCGATCCCGTCGATCCGGTCGAGCTCGGCCGACAACCGTGCGATCGCGGCCTGGATCGGATCGACGATCGCCGAGAGGTCGTCGCCGACGCGGACCGTCCACCAGTTTGGCTGGCCCGAAACCAGTTTATCGAGACGACCGCGCGTTCCCAGACGGTCGCACTCGTATTCCTTGAGCCGGTCGGGCACAGGGAATCCCGTCAGGCGTCCAATTGCGTCGAACGCGATTCCCACGTTGATGTAAAAGGTTTTCTCCATCGCCGTCGAACCGTGGCTCACCTGAACGTTGACAACCTGCGCCGTCTCTCCATGACGACGGTGGAAGTTCAGGGCGGTCTTGCGAAACCCCGACGCCTTCAGCGTCGGCGTGATCGCCCGCGCCACCACTTCCTTGAGGAGTTCCTCCGCCGGGGAATTCCCGCGTGCCATGGCTTTAGTCTCCATCGAGATTTTCTGATTCACGTGTTGTCCGATCGGTTCCCTTGTCGGAACCTGCTCCAGCCGGCGATCTTCGCAAGACCTTTGGCTTCGTCCGGGTCGCCAGCTGGAGCTGGCTCCTACATGGGCGATTGGCCCGGTCCTTCGTGATCGGCCGATCGTTCGAGCGGGCTCCGGCCGGTGACCAGGTCACGACCCGGTGCTCCCTCCGACAATAGATCGGCTACCCCAGCCATCACAAACCGGACAGGATCATCGGGCTCGTGAATGAGCCCCCACGTCCCCCGCGCGGGGATGATGATAGGTGTCCGAGAATCCGTCAAGGCGGTCGCTCGGGAGCCGGCTATCCCGGTATCACAGGCGCTTCGTGGTCCCGAAATTCGTGACGGGGGACGTCGGGCGAAAGTCCAACGTCCATGCCTGGGAAAAGGTCTGGCCGAAGTCTTTCCACCCGGCGCGATCGGATCGTATCCTTGAAGGTCGATGATCGACTGAACCTCTTCCCGAGCGGATCGAAACCGCCGGCCGCCTATACGGAACCTCGCATGAGAATCGAACGACTGCTCTCCGCCCTGGCCCTCGCGATCTTCGCGATCATCCTGATCGCCGCCGCGCCGCAGCATCCGGTCACGCCCGACGGCGACGCGAAGCCCTATAACCCGAAGGTCGCGCCGGCCTCCGACGAGGCCGCTCGCGCTGCCCGGTCGTTCCGGCTCCCCGAGGGCGTGAAGGTCGAGCTATTTGCCGCTGAACCGATGCTCGCTAACCCGGTCGCCTTCGCCCTGGATGAGAAGGGAGTGGTCTACGTCGCCGAGACCTTCCGCCACGGTGCTGGCGTCACGGATACGCGCAGTCATATGAACTGGCTGGACGACGATCTCGCGAGTCGGACGGTCGTCGACCGCGTGGCGATGTATCGGAAGTACCTGGGCTCGGCGTTCGCCGGGTACTCGGTCGAGCACGAGCGGGTGCGTCGGGTTGTCGACCGCGACGGCGACGGCCGGGCCGACGCGGCCACCACGTTCGCTGACGGCTTCAACGACCCTGCCGCCGGCATCGGCGCGGGGATTCTGGCGCGCAAGGGCGAGGTCTGGTATGCCTGTATTCCCTGGCTCTGGAAGCTCCGCGACCACAACGGCGACGGCCGGGCCGACGAAAAAACGCTGCTCCATCAGGGCTACGGCGTCCACGTCGGGTTCCTCGGCCACGACCTGCACGGGCTGAAGTTCGGTCCGGACGGCCGCCTCTATTTCAGCATCGGCGATCGCGGGTTGAACGTCACCACGCTCGACAATCGAAGGGTGGTCAACATCGAGAGCGGCTCCGTCCTGCGATGCAACCCGGACGGGACCGAGCTTCAAATCTTCGCGACCGGCCTGCGCAACCCGCAGGAGCTCGCCTTCGACGAATTCGGAAACCTCTTCACCGGCGACAACAACAGCGACAGCGGCGACCGGGCGCGCTGGGTCTACCTGGTCGAGGGGTCTGACAGCGGCTGGCGGATCGGTTACCAGTTCATCGCCGGACCGATCAGCCGAGGTCCCTGGAACGAGGAAAAGCTCTGGTATCCGGCGTTCGACGGCCAGGCGGCGTACATCGTTCCGCCGATTGCGAACGTCTCCGACGGCCCCTCGGGTCTGACCTACGACCCCGGCGTGACGATGCTTCCCGCCGCCTACCGCCGCCACTTCTTCCTCGTCGATTTCCGGGGCGGGAGCGGCCAGAGCGGCATCCGGAGCTTCGCGGTCAAACCGAAGGGGGCGTCGTTTGAGCTGGTCGACTCGCAGCAATTCCTCTGGCGCACGCTCGCCACCGACGCCGACTTCGGCCCCGACGGCGCCCTTTATTTCAGCGACTGGGTCGACGGCTGGGAGAAGCCGAACAAGGGGCGGATCTACCGGGCGTTCGATCCGTCGAAGGCGAACGACGCGAAGGTCCGCGAAGTGCGCACGATCCTCGCCGAGGGGATGGACCGGCGACCGGTCGCCGAGCTGGCCGAATTCCTGGCGCATGCCGACATGCGAGTCCGCCAGGCTTCTCAGTTCGAGCTGGTGGATCGAGCCTCGGCGCACCTCCGACGGACACTCTCGCATACACAGGATTCGGGCGTCGAAAACACATCCGACGATGGCAAGGCGGCCCTGGAGGCTCTCTCGAAGACAGCGGTCTCATCCGGCCCGATGCTCGCCCGGCTGCACGCGATCTGGGGGCTCGGGCAGATCGGACGGGTCCGTCAGGATGGGCGTCGGGCCGAAGTCGGCCGGCTTCTCGTCCCGATGCTCGACGACCCTGAGGCCGAGATCCGCGCCCAGGCCGCCCGGGTACTGGGCGACCTGCTCGACCCACTGGCGTTCGACGGTCTGATCGGCCGGCTGAAGGACGAGAGCCCTCGCGTGCGCTCGCTCGCGGCGATCGCGATCGGGAAGCTGGGCCGGGTGGATGCGGTTGCGCCGCTGCTCGCGATGCTGGTCGAGAACGCCGATCGCGACCCGACCCTCCGCCACGCCGGGGTGATGGGGCTGGTCGGATCGTCTCGGAACGACTCGACGGCGCTTCGGAGCCTGGCCGACTCGGCCTCGCCCTCGGCGCGGATGGGCGTGCTGCTCGCGATGCGGCGACTCGGCGATCGGCAAATCGCCGGGTTCCTGAAGGACGCGGATCCTCGGATCGTCCTGGAAGCGGCGCGAGCGATCCACGACGCCCCGGTCGACGCCGCGCTCCCGGCGCTGGCCGACCTGCCGATCTCGGGCTCAAGCCCCTTGCCTCTGATCCGCCGGGTGCTCGACGCCCATCAGAGGCGGGGCGAATGGAAGGACGCCCAGGCGCTCGCCGAGGTCGCGGGCCTGTCGGGACTTCCGACGCCGGCGCGTCGCCTCGCGATGGAGATGCTCGCTCACTGGGCGAGCCCTCCCGGCCGGGATGCGGTACTGGGCCTCTGGCGTCCGATCGGCAATCGACCGGCCGGGCCCGCCGCCGAGGCGCTCCGGCCGAGGCTCGCCGCGATTCTCGCCGAGGCCCCCGACGACGTCCGAACGGCTGCGATCCAGGCCGCCGCGAGCCTCGGGGCGAAGGAATCCGGTGAGATTCTGGCGAAGCTCGTCGGCGAGGCCCATCGCAACGACGCCACCCGCGCCGCCGCGCTCCAGGCGCTCGAGGACCTGAAGGATCCCCGCAGAGCCGACGCCGCTCGAAAGGCCGCGGCGATGCCCGGCGAACGCACCCGGGCCGAGGCGCTCCGGGTCCTGGCCGAGGTTGACCCGGCCGCCGCCACCCCGATGGTCACCGAACGCATCGAGCGCGGAACGACGTCCGACCGCCAGGGTGCGATCGCGGCCCTGGGCGGGCTCCGCGGCGACGCGGCGCGAACGGCGATTTTGAACCTGCTCGACCGACTCTCGGCCGGCTCAATCGCGCCGGAGCTTCAGCTCGACGTGATCGAGGCCGCCGCGCGCCGACCCGAGGCCGACGTGCGCGACCGGCTCCACGCGTATGAGGAATCCAAGCCAAAGAACGATCCGGTGGCCGCGTACCGCGAGGCAATCGCCGGCGGAAACGCCCGACGCGGTCGCGAGGTCTTCGTCGGCAAGGCGGCCGTCGAGTGCAACCGATGCCACCGGGCCCGAAGCTGGCGCGGAGAGATCCCCGGCGGCGAGGTCGGCCCCGACCTGACCGGCCTCGGCGCCCGACACGATCGTGCCTACATCCTCGAATCGATCGTGAACCCCAACAAGCAAATCGCCGAGGGATTTGAATCGGTCGTCGTGGCGACGATCGACGGCCAGGTGCTCACGGGCGTTCTCCGCGGCGAGGACGCGAAGTTCGTCCACCTGATGACCGCCGAGGGGAAGCGGCTGGATATCGCCAAGGATCAGATCGAGGACCGGAAACGCGGCCCCTCGGCGATGCCGACCGACCTGGCGCCGAAGCTCACAAAGAGCGAACTGCGCGACCTGGTCGAGTTCCTCGCCTCGCTAAAGAACCCGCGACAGCCGTGAGCGAACCACGGGACATCGACTTTGAAATACAGAAAATTTAAATACGATCACAATAAAGCTTTAAAAATATGCTAACAAGACTTAAAGTAACGGGATTCAAGAATCTCGTCAACGTCGACGTGCAGTTCGGCCCATTTACCTGCATCGCCGGTGCGAATGGGGTTGGGAAATCGAATCTCTTCGACGCGATCGAGTTCCTTGCCGCCCTCTCGGAGAGGCCCCTGATGGAAGCGGCCCGGTCGATTCGAGGGGGTCGCACTGCGGATGTCGCCAATTTATTCCACCGCGTTGGTGGGAATCGCGAAGGAGTTATGTCGTTCACCGCGGAGATGATTATCCCGCGGATCGGGGAGGATGATCTCGGTCAGAAGGCGACAGCCACCAGCACGTTCCTGCGTTACTCGATTGAGCTCGGCTTGCGAAAGGGCGAAGGGAGCCTCTCCTCGGGAGCCCTCGAACTTCGGAAGGAGGAGTTAACCCACTTAAAAATTGGGGATTCGGCCCAGCATCTGCAATTCCGCCCATCGAAGGAATGGATCCAGACCGCTGTGGGAGGAGGACGACGGACCGTCCCCTTCATCTCCACGAAAGTGGATGGCTCATCCACGTCGATCCAGTTGCACCAGGATCGAGGCGGTAGCGGTGGCGGTCGTCCGGCTCCGTTTCTCGCATCATCGCTCCCTCGGACGGTCCTTTCCTCGGTGAACGCCGCCGAAACCCGTACCGCCGTGCTGGCGCGCGAGGAGATGCGGTCCTGGCGCCGATTGCAGCTTGAGCCCGCCGCCCTCCGCGAGCCCGACACCTTCTCAACGGCTCCGCGGCTCGGCAGCGATGGTTCGCACCTCGCTGCGACCCTCTTTCACCTCGCCCATCAAGGCGAGGCGCCCTGGTCAAGGACAGCAAAGCACCCGACCGCGCCCGATCCGTCAGCGGTCTACGCCCGCGTCGCCAATCGGCTCGCCGGCCTGATCGACGATGTCCGCGAGGTGGGTATCGAGGAGGACATGCAGCGCGAGCTCTGGACCCTCTACGCGAGCGGTAAGGATGGCACCAGACATCCCTCCCGATCCCTCTCGGACGGCACACTTCGATTCCTCGCCCTGGCTGTCATCGAGATCGATCCCCACGAACAGGGAGTCCTCTGCCTGGAGGAGCCCGAGAACGGTATCCATCCGGAACGCATCCCGGCGATGTTGAGGCTTCTCGAGGCCATCGCGACCGATCAGACCGAGGCGATCGGCCCCGATAATCCTCTGAGACAAGTCATCATCAATACCCATTCCCCCGCTGTCGTTAGCGAGATCGACCCGGAAGACCTCCTGCTCGCCGAACTTCGAGAAGAAGTCCAGGAAGGCCGGCGCTTCCAGCGTCTCCACTTCGCCGCGCTAGCCGGCACCTGGAGAACGCGAGGAGGTGGGCCGGGCGAGGTGCTTCAAATGGGAAAGATCCTCGCCTACCTGAGCGGCCCTCGCCCAGCCCAACATGCAGGCGGCGACTTCGTGGAGATTCCTACTCGGAACGGCCGGCAGCCGAAGAAGCACAACGAACGTCGTCGAATCATCGATCTTTCTGCCATGCAAAAACTTCTGAATTTTACCGACTAATCTCTCATGAGGGACCTTCAGTTCACGCTCGTTACCGACGGAACCTCGGATGCTGGCATGCTCACGCCCATCCTGGAATGGCTCCTCCGAGCGCATTGCAACCGCTTCGGGGTTGGCATCTCTCACGCCGATGTGGCGAGATGTCGGATCCCGCCCCGGGGACTTGCGAACAGGATCCGCTTTGCACTGGAAGCCTACCCTTGCGACGCGCTCTTCGTGCATCGAGATGCTGAAAGAGACCCGCCCGAATCACGGCACGAGGAGATTCGCGCGGCACTGGATACGCTAAGTCACCTGATGACGACCCCTCGGATCCACGTGGTCCCGGTCCGAATGACCGAGGCCTGGCTCCTCATTGATGAAATGGCGATTCGCCGAGCCTCAGACAACCCGAACGGAAAGGTCCGGTTGGACTTGCCCCAGATCTCACGCCTGGAAGACCAGCCCGACCCCAAACACCTCCTTCACGAATTGTTGAAGACGGCCAGCGAGAAGCAAGGGCGCCGGCTCAGGGCGTTTGACCCCAGGCACAGTATGCGGCGTATCGCTCAGCTCATCGAGGATTTCTCACCGCTCCGAAAGCTTTCGGCATTCCGTCGCCTGGAGAGCGATGTCCAATATCTTGTCGCCGAGAAGGGGTGGGGATCCCAGTCAATCGCACAAACCACTCCTTAAGGCATGGTATCGTCTTCGGACACCCAGCGGTTTGTTGGGCGGGCTTCGCCCACCGAGGAGAACGTTTCGGCGTGCGAGGACGGAACCCATGGAAGCGATGCGGGCCAATCGGCTGGCGATGATCCGAGGTGGAGCGACCTCGGATCGTCGCTGAGAGGGTCGTCGTCCTCAGCGGGCCGGTGCGGGGGCCGGGGATGGGACCATTCCGTGGAGCACGTCCGGGCGCGCCGCCAGGACCTCCAGCGCCGCGGGTCGGTCGACGATCCCCGTCTGGAACGCCTCGATCTGTCGGCGGCCGGGGCCCTGCAACCGCGTCAGTGAGAGCGCCAGGTCGCGCTCAAAAGTCGGCTCCGCCAGAACCTTTGCCGCCGCGTAGCGCGCCGCCGGAGCGGCCGTCGCCTCGTCACCTTGCGCCGCCGCCGACATCGCCAGGTATTCCCAGGCCCTCGGATCGTCCCAGAGGTACGCCGAGGCCGCCGCGGCCTCCTCCGCCTGCGCGTAACTCCCCGCCCAGTAATGTTGATAGGCCGCGTCGAAGAGCGCCGGCCCGTCGACCGCCGTCCGGCCGCGGACCAGCTCGTACCGAGTCACCACCGGCCCCCTCGCCCCGGACCACGAGGCGGAAGCCAGTGACGACCACCCCGTCGACGGCCCTGAAGCGATCGCGCCGTGTCCGCCGCAGGACGAAACCGAGGCGAACGGCGCAGACGGCCCGGCCATCGCCGATGTCGTGGTCCCGGCTCTCGTTCCGGTCGGCTGGATGATCGGGGGCGCCGGCGGGATCGGGATCGGTCGCGATTCCACCGCCTCGACCACCGTCACCACCACCGACCCCCGCACCGATAACCCCGCGCCATCGACGAGTGTCATTGAAAGCGAGGCGCTGCCGGCGCGACCAGGCGGCGGGGCAATCGTCAGGGACCGGCGCGAGCCCTCACCCTCCAACTGAACACTTCCTTCCGGCAAGAGCGCACGGTCCGGAACCGAGACCGTCAGCTCCAGCGCCGCCGGAGGCGTCCGGTCGTCAGAGACCGTGTACCAGGTCGTCAGCGTCCCACCAGCCGCAACCGTGATCAGTCCCGGGCCCGTTAATATCGGCGGCCGGTCCATCGGCGAGGGTGCCTGCACCGGGACATCCTGCGCTGGGACAGCCTGCTCCGCCTTCGCGAGAGGCGCCAGCATCGCGGCCGATGCCACCCAGGTCATCGCGATGGAAAGTCTTGGGCGATTGCGCATCTTGGGACCTCGCTTCCAGTTGGGTCGATCGGACCGGGGACCAGATCGCCAGGCGCGACGGCCCCTCCTCATTCCTTCCATCCGGGCAATCCTCATGCCCATCCCATCTGTTTGCCTCCAGTCCCTGCAATTCCCCTAAAATCCCTACATCCTCATCCAGTGACCGTCCGAATTTTTCCTTTGTGCCCGATCCAGAGGTTGACTCCCAGATCGCCTCCACTACACTGCAAAATTGGATGGAATCACGGTCTCTTTCGTCCGATCCTGCCGAGGTCTTCGTGAATCTCTGAGGAGGAGTCGCGTCTGAAGTCTTGATTTCCGCGAGAATTCGGCTCCCGGAGTCATTCCTTGACGTCACAAGCCTGGTTTCACGACGTCCTTCTTCTTCGGCGGGTCGGGGAAAGAGAGCTAGGATTGAGTTGAGGGAGCACGCGTGTTTCATCTCGCGCGGCGGCCGAGATGGGCCGCGGTCCAGGTTGACCGGGATTCGCCTCGGGGCCGATCGAACTTCGGGAAGCCACGAGGGATCATTCCCCTCGAATCAGGATCGTTTTTCGATCGACCTTTTGGCGGAAGGAGCAACTTGCCATGTGCGTCCATCGGAGCAGTGTCAAACGCGGTTTCACGCTGATCGAGCTGCTGGTCGTGATTGCGATCATCGCCGTCCTGATCGCGCTGTTGCTGCCGGCGGTGCAGGCGGCTCGCGAGGCCGCCCGACGCGCCCAGTGCACCAACAACCTGAAGCAGATGGGCCTGGCCGCCCACAACTACAACTCCGCCAACGGCGCGTTCCCGATCGGCTGGATGGGCCCCGCGCTGCCGAACACCTACCCCGGCCTGACGTCCTGCCAGCAGAACAATCCGATCGGGCACACGGCCTTTGTCTACATGCTTCCCTACATGGAAGGCGGAGCGGCCTATAACGCCTGGAACATCACGCGCGTCTACAACAGCTACGCCAACAACACGGGCTCGTTCACGAAGCTGAACAGCTACGTTTGTCCGTCCGACACGCCGAACGTGCCCGACCCGTCGGGGGATTTTTCCGTGGCCCAGGCCTCTTATGCCGCCTCGGAAGGGCTCCAGGAGCAACTCATCTACAACTGGGCGACCGTGGCGAGCATACCCGACCCAAAGGGCCAGTATGCCAACACTTGCAACCTCGGGCCTGGCGACGGGATGTTCGGTCCCTACTACGCCCAGAAAGAGGCGAGCGTCACCGACGGCCTGAGCAACACCCTGCTCTTCGGCGAGAACTCGCGGTTCATCAACGAGCCGGGCGGCTCGAACTTCTACTTCAATTATGTGGCCGGCTTCTGGAGCGGTCCTCCCTGGTCAGGGAGTAGTACCTACTGGACGAATGACTATCGGATTACCGGCGTTGTCCCCAGCATCGCGCTACCCAACTCACCGCCCGACCTCACCGGGAACATGATCAACAATTGCGTGTTCAACTCGCCGGCCAGCTTCCCGCCCGACCTCGCCAACCTCACGTCGAACCCGAACTCACCGCTCTTTGCCTGCACCAAATGGGGGCAGATTTCGTTCCGGAGCCTTCACCCGGGCGGTGTGAATTTCGCCTTCGCCGACGGCTCCGTCCACTTCATCAAGAGCACCATCAACCTCTTCACCTACCGGGCCCTGGCCACGCGGGCCGGGAACGAGGTCATCTCGTCGGACCAGTATTGATGATTTGAGGGACACCGGTCCGGCCCCAATGACGGGCAAAGTTCCTCCACGAGACACCCGCTCCCCTCCGCGCCGGAGCGGGTTTTCGTCTTTTCACCCGAGACCCTGACCATGCCACTCCCCAAACGACTCCTCGCCCCGGTGGTCGTCGCCGCCCTCGCCGCTGGCTGCGATTCGCCCCCGCCCCCCAAACCCGCCGCCAGCACGGAAACACCACAAACCAGCAGTCCGCCGACCGTCACCAGGGGCAAGGCCGCCGGTACTCAACGAAAGCCCAAGGAACGCCTCCAACCCGGCCCTCGAATCCCGAGCACCCGCAAGGATCTCTAGGGTTAAAGGACGGGTAGTGTTACCAGTGGCCCATACTAATAAACCATAAGGAATAGATTCCTTCTCTCCACTAGGACCTTGTACAATAATTTCCTTTTCCTTTACTTCCTTAACCATAGTCTTGGTGTGAAGAGAAATTTGTTG
>DAIDJI010000074.1 GCA_027451455.1 Planctomycetales bacterium
CCGGCGGCGCGACCAATTTGCATCACGGTTGTGCCGGGCTTCGCTGCGAGCCGGTGTTTGGTGCCGATTTGATCGACGATAATGATGGTGGCGATTTCGCTCATGATGCCGACAATGCCGCGATGTCGCGGCGCAACTGGCGGATCGCTGCGAGGTCCAGCTTGCCTACGCCATCGGCGTCTCCGAGCCGGTGAGCATCCACGTCGATACGCAGGGGACGGGCAGAATCCCCGACCGTGCGATCGCTGAGCTGGTCCGCCGCCACTTCCCGCTGACACCCTCCGGGATCATCCAGCATCTGGACCTCCGGCGGCCGATCTTCCGGAAGACCGCCAGCGGTGGCCACTTCGGCCGGTCCGAGCCCGAGTTCACCTGGGAGCGGACCGACAAGGCCCCGGTCCTCCGCGAAGCCGCCAGCTCGTTGCTGACCGATGGGCGAGCCATCGCCTGATCGGCTATCCGCAAGGAAATGGTCCGTCGTCCCTGGTTCTCGGGAATCGTTAATCGACCGCGGGTTATCCCCAACGTGCGACCGACGAGTCCCGTCACCGATCGACGACGGACCATGGATTTTCGACTGCAATCGCCCTCATGCCCGCCTCGAATTCGCCTCAACGGGATACCCTGCTGGCCCGCGCTCGATCGGCCTTTGCCGATCGATACGGGGGCGCTCCGTCCACGGTTAGCTGGGCTCCCGGGCGGGTCGAATTGCTGGGAAATCACACCGATTACAACGGCGGGCTGGTGATGGCGGCAGCCATCGATCGGGGAACCGTCGTGGCAGGCCGTCGCCGAGAGGGGAGCGTCGCCTCCATCTTCGCGGCCAATTACGACGAGACCGACGGGTTTTCCATCGACACGATTGATCGGCCGGAGGCCGGTACCTGGGCGCGTTACACGCGTGGAGTCTGCTGGGCTGTCTCGGGATGGACCGGCCCGCTCCGATCGGGCTTCGAGGCCGTCGTCCTGGGCGATGTTCCCCTCGGCGCCGGCCTCTCCAGCTCGGCGAGCCTGCAAGCGTCGTTCGCCTGGTTCCTGATTGCGATGGGGACGGTCCCGGACCAGTCGCCCAGTGATTTTTCTGGCGAAGCCGGCGATGCTCAACTCATGGAGCTGGCCCAGACGCTTCGCCGCTCGGAGAACGAATTCGTCGGCGTCGGTTCGGGGCTGCTCGACCAGTTTTCCAGCCTCTTCGGCCGGGCGGATCATGCTCTCTTTCTCGACTGCTCGACGCTGGCTCATGAGCGGCTGCCGCTCGGCAATCCCGCGCCGGCAATCGTTGTCTGCGATTCGAAGACCTCACGACGGCTCGCCGACGGGATGTATGACCGCCGTCGGGCGGAGTGTGAGCGGATCGTTTCGGCGTATCGGGACCGGATTCCGGTTGAGGGCGAGCTCCTCCTCTCGATGGTCCCGCTTCGTTGGCTGGAAGCCGAGTGGAACCGTCTCGATCCGGTCGGCCGCAAGCGGGCCCGGCACGTCCTGACGGAGAACGACCGCGTCCGGCGTGGGATCGAGTCGCTCAGGTCGGGAGACATCGGGGCGTTCGGACGCTTGATGTCGGCCTCGCACGCCTCAAGCCGGGACGACTTTGAGAATAGCTCCGAGGCACTCGATCGGTTGATCGAGGCCGCCGAGTCGGCGCCGGGGTTCGTCGGTGGTAAGCTTTCGGGTGCGGGCTGGGCCGGATGTACGGTAAATCTGGTCCAGGCTGACCGTGCTGACGAATTTGCCGAGGCAGTCCGGGCCCGGTACGCCCGAGAGACCGGGATCACCGCGGAGATCCATGTCTGCCGGGCCGAGGCGAGTGCATCGGGCTGGGCAGCGATGGAGTAAGGGATAGGGCTCACATCATGCCCTGGGCGAAGCTGCTCGCCGACTTCATCGTGATCTTCCACGCGGCCTATGTGGGCTTTGTGGTCTTCGGTCTGGTGCTGATTCTGCTAGGCGTCGCGATGCGGTGGCGATGGATTCGCAACCCCTGGTTCCGGTCGCTGCATCTGATCGCGATCGGGATCGTGGTAGTGGAATCCCTGATCGGGATGACCTGCCCGCTGACCGCCTGGGAAGATCGTCTCCGCCAGATGGCCGGCGAGGGAGGATACTCGGGCGACTTCCTCGGGTACTGGGTCCATCGCCTGATCTTTTATCACGCTGAGGCCTGGGTCTTCACGGTGCTTTACCTGACGTTCGGCCTGGCGGTCCTGGCGGCTTTCGTCCTGGCGCCGCCTCGGTGGAAGGACTGATGGATTTTCCGCCGGCGACGATCGCTTCCAGCCGGTCTCGTTCCTCGGATGTCAGCTTCTTGTCAAGGTGGGGATTGAGGTCGTCAAGCCGGAGCGCCTCGCGGGCCTCGTTGATGGCATCGCTGCCCATGGAGATCTCGGTACTGGCCTCGGCCAGTCGGGCGTGGAGCCTTGCGTTCGACGGGTAATAGAGGGAGGCGGTTCGGTAGTCGCGAACAAGCTCGCTTCGGAGGGTCAGGTCGTCGACCGGCTTCAGGTCGTTGGCGATCTGGTGGAGAATGGCCCGGATTCGCTCGGCGCGTCGGACGTGGAGGCTCCAGTTCATGGGGTTGCGGGGTGCCCGGGTGGCCCTCGCGAGGAGGTCGATCACCTTCCGCCAACGTCCGTCAGCGGAGCGGGCGCCTCGCCATCGCCAGGCCAGGTATTCTTCCTCGGCGTAGCCGACCCAGGGCCGGGAGTCGTAGTGGTCGGTCTTGATGGCCGCCTGGTAATGGGCCTCGGCGGCCTCGAAGTGGGGAGGCTGGCGATTCAGAGCCGTCTCGGCGGCGTCGCAGAGCGCTTCCGCCTTCCAGAATGGGACCACTGCTCCGAGGAAGACGCCAGCGAGCGCCGCCCAGGCCGTCGCCAGGACGAACGGGGTGAGGCGGCTTTCCCATTCGTGGAGCCGGCCGCACGGGCGATCGTCGCGCAGGTTGAGCCCGATCGCGAGCATCGCCCAGAGCCCGATTGCCACGTTTGGGACGCCGATTCCACCCGCGGCGAGCAGGTTCACCGCGACCGCCGCCACTCCCGCGCCGATTGCCGTGGATGTTGGCGGTCGACGTCGCCAGAGCGGCCCGATCAGCCAGGCGCCGAGGAGCCAGCTCCAGCCTAGGATCAGCCAACGGGGAAACTGGGCCTCGACGAACAGGTTCATCATCCCGAGGAAGACGACCAGGATCCCGCCCGCCCAGGCCGATACGACCAGCCAGCGGGCCCGAATCGGCGGGGCATCCTCAGCGTCGGACTCGGGCTCGGGCTCAGAGCGATCGACCGACTCAACC
Source organism: Planctomycetales bacterium (assembly GCA_027451455.1). Lineage (GTDB taxonomy): Bacteria > Planctomycetota > Planctomycetia > Isosphaerales > Isosphaeraceae > JAKAUH01. The sequence goes on from DAIDJI010000074.1 coordinate 3,290, forward strand.
GCTTTTCCGAGAGTCCCACGGAGTCCCAGCCCCAGCGCCAGCACGAGCGCAACCATCGCCCCGACGCCGGCCGTCGCCCAGACTTCGAGCACCATGTTGTGCGGATCGAGGACCTCCTCGCTCGACCAGGGGAGCTTGTATCGGAGATAGGCCGCCCGGAAGTTGCCGGGCCCGACGCCGGACCAGAACGCCGAGGTCTGGACCGCTCGCCAGGCGTTCGAGGCACCTCCGGTGATCACGCTCCACGTCGCCTGCCAGTATTCCCATCGATATCGCATCGAGAGCGTGGACTGGGTGAGGACCTCGCGGTCGAGCCGACCCGTCGCCCATCCGACGGCGACGATGGCCATGACAATGGCGAATCCGCCTGCAACGGCCGCGATTCGGAGTCGGCGCGAGGCTCGCCGGCGTGCCTCCCAGGCGAGGATTCCGATTCCGACGGTCATCCCGACCCACGAGGACCGGCTCTTCGTGAGCATGATGGCCAGGAGCATGATGAGCAGGACGGGCGCCGCCATCAGAAGCGTTGGCCCTCGCGATCGCCCCGGCTCACGGTCGAACAGGTTTGCCAGCCAGGCTCCGATCGCGATCAGGAACGGACCGACCAGGAATCCGGCCAGCGAGTTTGCCAGTGCGAACGTCGAGGTTATCTCGTTGGAGCCGAGCAATCGCTGCTCGAACCGGAATTGCTCCGGAGTTCCTGGAGCGACCCCGATTTCGGGATGTTTCTGGAGGAACTGGACCGGATTTCGCGCGTACTCGCGGCGGATCTCGGGTAGTTCGACGGCCCCCTGATAGATTCCGTACACCGAGAGCGCGAAGGCCGAGGCCACCAGCGCACCGGCGATCGCCGACGACTCGTCGCGGGTTCGGGGTAGGTTTCGCAGGAGCAGGTAGACCCCGGCCATCGCCGCCCATTCCCAGGCCAGATTGAGCGCCGGCCTGCGGTCGAGGGAATGGAGCGAGCTGAGCGAGACCATCGCCGAGATCGCAACGACCGCCAGGTCGGCCCACGACCATCGGAACCGGAACCGCCCGCCGAGCAGTCCGCTGGCGATCGCCAGCCCGAAGACGACCAGCAGCGCGAGGATCCAGACGAGGCCGCCGCCGGCGCCCCGTTCGAGATCCGGCTCGCTGGTGGTGTAGGTCCGGGCGACGATCAGGGCGGCCGAGAGCCCCAGGGCCGCGCGTCGAATCCGTTCGCCGATCCGAGCCGGCGAGGAGGAATCCTCGGGCGCGTCGAGCACCGCCGACCGCGCACGGATTGCGGCCGGCGGATCAGGCCTTCGGGGATCCGGCGGCCTCGGCGATCGGGGCCGGCGTCTGGACATCTTCACGCTCCGAGGGGGCTGACGCAAACTCGAGGATCGCCACCACGCCCAGCAAACAGACTGTCTGGGCCAGGACGATCGCCGCACCCGGCCAATCGAGCCGGTGCAGCAGAAGGGCCCCGAGCCCGCCCGCCAGGGTCACTAGATCAATCGTCCAGACCGCCTGAGGCGGCGTCAAGCCGCGGGCCACCAGCCGGTGCGAGAAGTGCCGCCGATCGGCCTTGAAGGGACTTCGGCCCTCGCGGAGGCGGATCAAAATCACCGAGGTCATGTCGTACAGCGGCACCGCCATCACAAAGAGCGGCGCCAGGGCGCTGGAAAACGGGTATCCCGGCCGGTTGAATGTCCCGACCACTGTGAGCGTCCCGATCAGGAACCCGAGGAAGTTACTCCCCGCGTCCCCCATGAACAACCGGGCCGGCGCCCGGTTATGCACCAGAAACCCGCCCAGCGCCCCCGCGAGCACCAGCAGGAGCGCCGGGACGAAGAGGTCGCCCACCGCCACCTGCGCCGCACAGAAGAGGAGTGAGGCAATCAACCCGACGCTCGCGGCCAGGCCGTCCATGTTGTCGAGCATGTTGAACGCATTTGTCAGCCCGACGATCCAGAGGACCGTGACGGTCCCCTCGATCGCCGGGTAGGCGAAGACGCCGAAGAGCGTGATCCGGATGCCGGACCAGGCCAGGACCGATGCGCAACCGAGCTGGATTGCGAGCCTGGGCCGCCAGTCGAGGTTCTTCAGGTCGTCGACCAGTCCCATCACCATGATGAGGCTCGCCAACCCGAAGATCAGGCCGAGACGTCCGAGTTGGCCAAGGGCCCCCGCGACGTGTCTCGCGAGTGGGGCGGGGAGCCAGTCGCCGACGACGACGACGAGCGCCGTCCCCGCCATCAGGATAAGGAGCATGGTCGACCAGATGGCGAGCCCGCCGCCGAGCGGGGTTGGCTGGCGGTGTCCCTTGTGGCCGCCGGGACGGTCGACCAGGCCCCATCGAGGCGCGTATCGGCGTGCGACGGACCCAAGGAACGCGGCGATCACGAACCCCGAGGCGCCGAGAGCCACCGCAATGATCGACCAGACGAGGGCATCGCTCAACGCCCGGCCTCCCCCTTGCCACGCCCCGGCCACGGATACCACAATCGGACGGCCAGGCAAGCGGCGAAGAGACCGGCCGCCGAGGCGACGATTCCCCACGCTGAGGCCCATTCGATCGGTCGGTCGGGGGGCCACTCCGGGCGCGACCCGCCACGTAGGATCAACCCGAGCGCCAGGGGGCCGAGGAAGCAATCCAGAGTCAAGAGGCCGAGAACGAGATAGGGCAGCCTCGGAAAGCGAGGGATTCGGCTCATAAGGCCCTCGCTGCCGATCGCGACATCCGGCGATCCGCGCACCAGTCGTCGTGCTTTCGACGGTGCGACTCGACCTCCGCCAGGATGGCCGAGGCGGCGGTATCCGAGGGGACCGTTCGTGCCTCCGACTCGTGCCGCCACTTGATCTCGATCTGACCATCCTTCAGGCCACGCTCGCCGATCACCACCCGGAGCGGGACGCCGATCAGGTCGGCGTCCTTAAATTTGAAGCCGGGGCGCTGGTCGCGGTCGTCAACCAGCACGTCGAGCCCTGCGGCCGAGAGGGCTAACTCGATCGCCGAGGTCCGCTCCAGGACCGCCGCATTCTGGAGCTGCAAGGGGACCACCAGCACGTGATAGGGCGCGATTGAGAACGGCCAGATGATCCCGTTGGCGTCGTGGGCCGCCTCGACCGCTGCCGCGACGATCCGGTTCACACCGATCCCGTAGCAACCCATGATGATTTCGGTCTCGGTTCCTTTCTCGTCGAGGTAGCGGGCGCCCATCGCCTTCGAATACTTCGTTCCGAGCTTGAAAACGTGGCCGATCTCCAGGCCGGACTTCACCTCGAGCGTTGAGCCGCACCTCGGGCAGGGGTCGCCGGCCTCGGCGTTCCGGAGGTCGTGCAGTCGGTCGATCGGGAAATCGCGGCTGGGGACGACCCCCTTGAGGTGGACGTCGACCGCGTTGCCGCCGACCACGACCGTCGGCATCGCCGCGATCGCTCGGTCGATCACCATCGGAATTTTGATCCCGACCGGCCCGAGGAAGCCCATCGGCGCCCCAGTCGCTTTTTCGATCGTCGGTGCGTCGGCCGGAACGACGGTGGAGACCCCGAGCGCCCGGCGAAATTTCGCCTCGTTCAGCTCGTGATCGCCCCGTAGCAGCGCGGCGGCCGGCTGGCCGTCGGCCAGGTAGACGAGCAGCTTCGCCGAGGTCGACTCGGCCACGCCGAGAAACTCGCAGACCTCTCGGATCGTTTTCTTGCCAGGGGTCGGGACCGATTCCAGGGCAGGCAACTGGGCGTTCGGCGTCGGGGACTTCGCCTCGTCCTGACCGACCTCGGCGCGCTCCTGGTTGGCGGCGTAACCGCACTTCTCGCAGAAGATGACGGTATCCTCACCGGTCGAACAGGGAACCATGAACTCGTGCGACGAGTCGCCCCCGATCGGACCGCTTTCGGCCTCGACGATGACGTAGGGCACACCGCACCGGTCGAAGATCCGGCAGTAAGCCTCGTACATCTTCTCGTAGCTGGTGTTGAGTTGGCCGAGGTCGGCATCGATGCTGTAGGCATCTTTCATGACGAACTCGCGCGTGCGCACGATCCCAAATCTGGGCCGGGGCTCGTCGCGAAACTTCGTCTGGATCTGGTAGAGCGTGATCGGAAGCTGCTTGTACGACCGGACGAGGTCTCGGACGAGGTCGGTGATGACTTCCTCGTGCGTCGGCCCGAGGGCCATCTGATGGTTGCCGCTGATGGTGAGCTTCATGAGAAGGTCGCCGTAGGCTTCGAATCGGCCCGACTCCTTCCAGAGCTCGACCGGCTGAAGCGCCGGCATCAGGACCTCGAGCGCCCCTGCGGCGTCCATCTCCTCGCGGATGATCCGGATCGCCTTGTGCAGGACGCGGAGGCCCAGGGGCATGTAAGTGTAGGTCCCCGCGCCGAGCTGGCGGATCATCCCCGCGCGCAGCAAGAGCACGTGGCTGGGGGCCACGGCGTCGGCCGGTGTCTCCTTCAACGTCGGGATCAGAGCATTCGACCAGCGCACGAGATCGGACCTCCTCGGACCTCAGGGGACTTTCGGGCGCGGGAATTGTATCATAATCTGTGTCCGGCTGCGGAGTCGCGATTGCCCCGGGCCAATGAGAATGCCGGGACGACCGCGCCCCGAGATCCAACCGGTACAGGCGACGGAAGCCGGAACCGCGTTGCGGACGCGATACCTTTCACGACGCGACCCCGATCGATCCGGATCAGCGTATTGGGGCCAATTCCGCCGCCGAGACGGACGACAACATAGACAAGAAGTGCTCGCCCCTCGGACGGTCGCCTCGGGTGCCGTCCGGTCGGGCGGGGTCGCGGTCGGCATTCTTGCGCAATCAACCGTGTTCCCGGTCGGGGCCCGGTCCGGTTCTCCCGTCTGCATCGAAACGATCGCGGGGCCGGCGTCGATCCCGTCCGCAGGGAGGTTCCCGGTGTTCTCCATAGACCCTCGAAGCCTGCGCCATCGGCCACGCGCCCGACGCCGGAACGCCCTCCCCGCGCCGGAGCGGCTGGAGTCGCGCGAAGTGATGACGGGCAATCCGCTGGGGTTCTCGCTCCCGGATCTGACCGTCTCCGGATCGGCCGGCAACCACGCCGCCTGGGGCGGCCAGTTCGGCATCATCGCCACCATCGTCAACCAGGCAACAACCACCGTCACGGACCCGCTGGCGCAGGCGCCCGGCAGCCTCAGCACGGCGGCAGCGCCCCCATCGACGGTCTCGGTGATCATCACGCCGACCCGGTCGCTCCGGCATCCCGTGACGGTCGGGAATTTCCAGGCTCCCTCGATCGGGCAGAACAACTTCGAGCAAATCGCCGAATCGTTCACGCTCCCGTCGCGACCGGCCGGGTTCTCCAACCATGGGAAATTTTATGTTCATCTTGCTGTAAACTCGACCGGATCGGTTCTGGAATCGAATTACGCGAATAATGTGAGCCGGCCGATCCCGGTCCACCTTGTGAGCCAGGCCCTGCCGGAGATCCAGGCAACTGGTCTATTCATCCCGCCGTCGATGCAGCCTGGGGATACGATCGCTCCGACGATCACCGTGGTCAACGCCGGGACGGCGCCGACGACCGGGCCGGTCCAGGTAGCGTTGGTTGCCTCGACCACGAAGCATTTCACGATCGGCAGTTCGATTGTGGCGCTCTACTCGATCACCAGCAGCATTCCCGCCTCGTCGCAGGTCGGGACCGGCGGCCTGCTTGCAGCCTTCACCCAGACGGTCAATCCGCCGCAGAACTCGGTGACGTTCACCGGCCCGGCGGTGACGCTCCCGGTCAGCCCGCGGAAGTTCTACCTCGGGCTGGTGGTCGACCCATACGGGCAACTCCAGCAGTTGAAGCCGAGAGGCACGCTGCTCCAGCAGCTCCAGGTTGTCGGCCCGCCGCTGGCCGGCCTGCCGCCGGCCGGGGTCGTCTCGACGCCAAACAACTACGCCTTCCCGATCCCGGCCTCGGGAACCGTTGTTGGAGTGACGCCGACATCCTCGACGATCTTCTAATCGGATCGCTCGGCCTTCGACCGGCCCTGGGCTTCGGGCGGGATCTTCCGCCCGGGGCCCAGGGCCGCTTTGTTTTGCGATTTTCCGGCGGTCGTTCGAGGGTGGGAAGCCACCGTATTGAAGCTCCCTCGATTGAAGATCGAACAATCCATCCGCTTCAATCGATTCTTAACAAGCGATCAGGGGCTCTCACCGGGACCGGAGGTCTTCGGCGCTGGGGTCGCCACGGCGATCGGCCCAGCCGCGGGGAGGGCCGGCACCTCGGCCGGCGCCGGCCGATCGGGCAGAGCGGGCGGCTCGGGGTTCGAGGATCGGACAGATGGCCCTGGTGCTCGCGGGCGACCCGCCTCGACCGCCCGGGCAATCACCTCCGCGGCAATCTCCAGGCCAAGGCCCTCCGAGTCGATCACCAGGTCGAAGTTGTGCGGGTCGTTGGAACGAGCCCGGTGCATCGTCCGGTCAAACTGAAGCCGACGGCGGTCCAGGTCACGTGCAGCGCGGCGGGCTGTCCGAACCGAGACCCCCATCCGCTCGGCCAGTCGAATCGACCTGGCCCGCATCGGAGCAACAACCCGGATGGTGAGCGTCGACTCGCGCGGCAGCAGGTAGTTAGCCCCCCGGCCGACCAGGATCGATTCCCCAGCCCGCCCGATCGCCTCGATAAGCTTGGCGAGGTGGTCGAGATATGCCTCCTGCGGTGCGTAGTATTCCTCGCGAAGCGGGAGCAGCCAGTCCTGCACGACACTCGGAGCCAGCTCATCGAGCGTTCGGACCTCGTCGAGCGAGACGCCCATCCGGTGGGCGATCGCCTCGATCAGTTCCTCGTCGTAAACCTTCCAGCCCAGCCGCCTGCCGATCATCCGGGCAATCAGTCCGGCGCCGGCACCGGCCTCCCGGCTGATGCAGATGTTCTGGAACCGGGCCGAGACTCCCGAGACCTCGCGCGCGGCCCGATCTTCCGCCGTGCCGCCGAAGAGCCAACGGACGAACATGTCGGGCCAGTGGTTCGACCGACCCGGCGCAGAGCCGGGAAGCGCGTCGCCGGGGATTGCATTGAAGGACATCTGCCACGGGGTCATACCCGGTCTCTCCCGGTTTGCGGTCTCTCCCTGCAGGAAGTGTATCGGCCCGCACCGGCCCGGAACAGCCGGTGTCCCACGGCGACGGTAGGATCCTCCGGCCGTCCCGGTCTCCCGCTGTGTAACCCTTACAACAATAACCTCTCCCGCGAGATTCCGCGCCGGTCTGGAGATTTTTCCTCAAGTCCCAGCGTGATGCCGGCTTGCGAGACCGGCGACTGGGCGCCCTGCAGGCCGGCACGGGCTTTGCGAATTGGGGGGTCGCGACCCAGGCACGATGAAGCCTGGGACCGCGACGGATGGCCGTTGCGTTTCCGAGAGAGGTCAGGATCGCTCGATCGCCGGGCGACCGCGGCGATCGAGCGAGCGAAGGAGCAACCCCGATGAGAAATCGGCGACATACCCTACTGTGGATGAAGGACCTAATCGAGCACCTCTCGCGGTGTCACGACCAGCTCGAATGGACGAGCGACGCCGACACCCAGTCGTTCCTTGCCGAGGCCATGCTCGGTGATCTCGACCAGTGTCAGCGGCTTTGCGAGCAGCTCCGCGGTGGCGAGTCGGCACACGGGGCCCGCCGGCACCTCGCCACGGCCTGACCGCTCGCCAGAAGGCGCCGGGCCGCGACGACCCGGCGAGGCGATTGGCAAGTCCGGGCGGGATGGGGTAGGTTGATGTCGGGTGGGGCCGCGGGATGTCCGCGCCCCGACCGGCCCGTTCGCTCGGACTCCCACGATGATCTCGACCGACCCCGCGCCGATCGCCCAGTTCGCGGCCGATTCCCTCGATGTTCGGGTCTACGAGAGCCGCGCCCTGGCGGGCCGCGCTGCTGCACTCGACGTCGCGAGGGAGATCGAGGACCGACTCCGAGACCGCGGAGACGCCCGCGTCGTCTTCGCCGCGGCCCCCAGCCAGAATGAATTTCTCGCGGGGCTGGTCGCGCATCGAGGGATCGACTGGCGACGGGTTGTGGCCTACCACATGGACGAATACCTCGGACTCGACGCCGACCACCCCGCCTCGTTCCGGCGATACCTCCAGGAGCATCTCTTCCGCCTGGTCGGACTCGGTCCGGAGCAACTCCGGCTGATCCCCGGCGAGCAGGCCGACCAGCCGCTCCGCACTTGCCTCGCTTACGAGACCCTCCTCCGCAACGGGCCACCGGATCTGGTCTGCGCGGGGATCGGAGAGAACGGCCATCTGGCGTTCAATGACCCACCGGTTGCCGACTTCCTCGACCCGGTCCTCGTCAAGGTGGTCCGGCTTGACGCCGCCTGCCGGCTCCAGCAGCTCCACGACGGTTGCTTCGACCGGATCGAGGATGTCCCAACCCACGCCTACACGCTGACAGTCCCCGCACTGTTGCAGGCGTCGGCGGTCTCGGTGGTCGTTCCGGGCGCGCGCAAGGCCGACGCCGTGCTGAACGCCCTTCGCGGCCCGATCGCCGAGTCGTGCCCGGCCTCGGCGCTCCGGAGGCACCCGAACGCCCGTCTCTACCTCGATCGCGAGGCGGCCCGGCTGGTTCTCTGAGCAAGCGTCATCGCTTTCGGCCAGTGAACGGATCGTTATTGGAGAAAGACGCCGATCAGCGAGCCACGAGCCGGGCCCGCGTTCGCTCGGCTTCTTCCATTGGCGTCACGCCGAAGAGGCGCTTGAACTCGGACCGAACTGCGAGGCACTCTCGTAACCGGGGTCGGCGGGGCCGTCGATCGGTTCAAGGTCGGTGAGATCGTCGGGGTCGGCTGCCTGGTCGGGTCGGATCACGAGTGCCCCGAGTGTCGGGGCGGCTTCGAGCAGTTCTGCCCGAATGCGACCTTCACGTACAACAGTCCCGACAGGCACGGGACGGCCCCGGTGACCTACGGCGGGTATTCGGACAGTATCGTCGTGGAACAGGGGGCGGTGCTCCGGATTCCGACGAACCTCGATCTGGCCGGGGCGGCCCCGCTCCTCTGCGCCGGGATCACGACGTACTCGCCGCTGAGGCGGAACGGGATCGGGCCCGGTAAGAAGGTGGGGATCGTCGGGCTCGGCGGACTTGGCCACATGGGGGTGAAGCTCGCCCGGGCGATGGGGGCGCACGTCGTCGTCTTCAGGACGTCCGCCAGCAAGCGCGAGGACGCCCTGAGGCTCGGGGCCGACGAGGTCGTCCTTTCTCGGAACGCCGGGGAGATGGGCCGGCACGCCGGGACGTTCGACATGATCCTTGACTGCGTCTCGGCCGAGCACGACGTGAACGCCTACCTGAGCCTCCTCCGTCGAGGCGGCCACATGACGCTGGTCGGCGCGCCCGAGAAGCCGCTCTCGGTGAGCGCGTTCTCGCTGGTCGTGGGGAACAAGACGCTCGCCGGGTCGATGATTGGCGGGTTCGGCGAGACCCAGGAGATGCTCGACTTCTGCGGCGAGCACGGGATCACGGCCGACGTCGAGGTCATCCCGATCCAGCAGATCAACGAGGCGTACGAGCGGA
>DAIDJI010000075.1 GCA_027451455.1 Planctomycetales bacterium
CCGCGAGCGATGGTGGACCGTCCTCCGAGGGCTCGACGCCGCTCCGATCGGGACGTTCCACGAGTTCTGCGCCCGGTTGATCCGCCGGCACGCGATGCTCGCCGGGGTCGATCCCGAGTTTGCGATCCTCGACGAGTCGATCGCCGGCTCCCTCCGCGATGAGGCCGTCCGTCTCGCGATCCGGAAGCTCCTCGCGACTCGGGACCTCGACCTGATCGACCTGGGAACCGACCACGGTCTCGCCCAGATCCGAGAGGCCCTCGGCCGCCTGCTCACCTTCCGCGCCGTCGACCTGGAATCCTGGTCGCAGCAGGACCCGACTGAGATCGCCGCCCGATGGCGTGCCCTCGCCGACGACCGGCTCTGGCCGATGCTCCTCGATCGGGCGCAATCGCTCGTCGAGCCCTGCCTCTGCCTTTTGAGGGACCTCGTCTCCGACCATCCGAAGATCGCCGAGCGACGATTCACCCTCCTCGACGCCCTCCGTCAACTCGACCCCGGCGCTCCGCCGTGCCCGACCGACCGGCTCGACGAACTGGTCTCGCTCCTCCGCGTACAGGACCTCCCTCGGGCGCCGTCGTGGCCATCGACCGAAATCCATGCGTCGATCCGCGATGCCTTCAAGGAGCTACGCGAACATATCGACAAAAAACTCAGACCGGCGATGAACTGGTCCGACCCGGCTTCGCTCGTCGCAACGGCCGAACAGACCTTGCGGTTCGCCCGGCTGGCCCTGGCCGCCCGTGCCGAACACGACCGGCTCAAGCGCGCTCGCCGCGGCCTCGACTTCGACGACCTCCTGATCTGCGCCCGGAATCTCCTCCGAGATCACCCCGAGCTGGCCGCCCCGGCCGAGGACGGCCCGAGCCCGGTCGACTTCGTCCTGGTCGACGAGTTCCAGGATACCGACGCCATCCAGGGCGAGGTCCTCCGCCTGCTCGGCGGTCCGGGCTTCCTGAGCGGCCGGCTCTTCGTCGTCGGCGACGTCAAACAATCGATCTACCGATTTCGGGGTGCTGAGCCGTTGATCTTCCGCCAGTGGCGTGGCGAGTTCCCAGAGCCCGGCCGGCTCGGACTTACCGAGAACTTCCGGAGCGTCCCGGGCGTGATCGGTTTCGTTAACGCCCTCTTCGGTGATTGCTTCGTCGAGCCCGATTCCGATCACCGACTCCGCCCGATCCGACCGGCCGATACCTGCCGCCCAACCGTCGAGTTCCTCTGGCCCGACTTCGAGGCGGGCGAGGAGGAGACGGAAGACGTAAAACCGGTCAAACGATCGGTTCATGAAAGAAGGATCATCGACGCGCGCTGCATAGCACGACGGCTGCGCGAGCGGCTCGACGCCGGCTGGCCGATCCTCGACCGCGCGACCCGCGCCGTCCGCCCTGCACACGCGGGCGACGTGGCCCTTCTCTTCCGTGCGATGACCGACCTCTGGCCGTACGAATCCGCCCTGGCCGACGAGGGCTTCGACTATCACACGATCGGAGGCTCTGCCTTCTACGCGCAGCAGGAGGTCCACGACGTGATCAACCTGCTCTCTGTGGTAGAAGACCCGTTCGACGAGGTCGCGATGGCCGGTGCCCTGCGGAGTCCGTTTTTCGGCGTGAGCGACGAGGGCCTGTTTCGCCTCTCGACGAGCTTCCCCGAGGGCGGCCTGACCACGGGCCTCTACCGGCTCGGCGAGGCCGATCGGATCACCTCGACCGATCGCGCCCGCGCATCGAGAGCCGTCGAACGACTTGCCCGATGGCGTGCCCAAAAAGATCGACAACCGATGGCACGTCTGGTCTCCCAGATCCTGGAGGAATCAGGCTTCGAAGCAGCGGTCGTCTGCGAGTTCCTGGGCGACCGAAAGCTCGCCAACACGCGGAAGATCGTCCGCCTGGCACGCGACTTCGACCGACAGGGCGGGTTCACGCTGGCCGACTTCGTCGCCCGGCTCCGGGCCGACCTGGAGCAGGAGCCGCGTGAGGAGCAGGCGGCGACCACGGACGAGGCCGGCGCGAGCGTCCGCCTGATGTCGATCCATCAGGCCAAGGGGCTGGAGTTCCCGATCGTCGTCCTGCCCGACCTGGCCCGCGGTTCTCAGACCCCGAGCCCGCTCGTCGCCTGTCGGTCGGACCTGGGCCTGATCGTTCGGCCGCCCCGGGTCGTCTCCGATCCGAGCGAGACCCAGCCCGAACCCGAGACCGACGACCCCGTCTATCGGGCGTATCGAACCCTCGAACAGATCGAGGACGAGCAGGAATCGCTCCGTCTCTTCTACGTCGCAGCGACCCGGGCGCGCGACGCCCTGATCCTCTCGGCGGGTCTTGGGCCGAACGAGCCGGTCCGGTCGTCCTCCATCGCGATGCGGCTGCTCGACGAGCGGTTCGATCGACGGACCGGAGTTTTCCGCATCCCTCGCGATCCCGACGATCCCGGACCGCCGCCCGAGGTCTTCGTTCACCTGATGCCACCGCCTGCCGACCGAGAGGCCGGCGCCCCAGTCGACGCCGTTTCGCCCCGGATGCCGATCAACGCCATCGCCGATGCGATCACAAGGGCCGGTTTCCCCGCCGCTACCGAGCCGACCATCGAAGCCGGATTTTCTCGGTTCGTGGACCTCGCTCCCGGACGGGAACTCACCCCCCGCGCCGCCCGGATCGACGCCCTCGTTCGCTCAGTCGTTCGCGACCCGCAATGGCGCCGACCCGATCCGCCGGCCTTCAACGATCTGGCCACGCAAGCGGGTTCCAGACAGGTCCCAGCCGCGGGCCCGAGCCTGATTCGCGAGGCGGTCCGTCGGCTCGATGCCCTCGACGCGCTCTCTGTCTTCCGGGCCCTCCGCGCCTCGGCTCAGGGCTCCCGCTCCGATTTCCGCGATGACCTGGATTTCACCCTCACCCGAGGCGATCTGGATCAATCCTCCGGGGCCGTCTACCAGGGTTCTGCCGATCTGGCCTTCCGCGATCCCGAGGGGCGATGGAACCTCATTGTCCTCGCCGACGCCCGATGCTCCCCCAGCCGCCAGAGGCTCCGGCTCCTCTTCGCCGCCGAGGCTTTACGGCCGATCGGTCTCGCTCCAATCGCCCGGGGCTGGCTCATACGGCATGGCCCCGATGGCATGGCCTCGGAAGAGGTCGTCGACGACCTCTGCGAGTCGGAGCGAACGAACTCCGTGAAAGGATGAGGAAGCTCTCAAGCCATCCGCCGAGCCCATTTTCATGAGCTTGTCTCTTCAAATCCAAGTGGTATCCCAGGTCGGCGACGGATCTACGAGATCTGGCGCGTATTTCTGTTCGTGCAATCAAATCGGGATTGCATCCGAATCAATCCCGCCGCGTGTCACCGGGCTGTTGGTCCGTGTCGCGAGTCGAGGCGATCTCGGTTCCTGCCTGTTTCCGGGCGTAATCGAGCCATCGCTCGTGGAGGGCGGCGACACCCTCAATCTGGTAGACGTCGCGAAGGGCGGCCTCGGTCCCCATGCGCTGGGTCTCGCGAAGGAACTGGATGAACCGCACAGACGGTCCCTGCTCGACCAGGAACCTCGTCATCGAGACGCTCTGGGCGTAGAAAAGTCGCCAGTCCTTCGGGTCGGGGTAATCCATCGCCAGGAGCCGGCCGGCCTCAAAAACGCGGCCCTCGTCGAGCGGACCCTTCAGATCGGCCTCCCGATGCCGAAGCTCGGCCTCAGGCTCGGCCAGAACCGCGAGTCCCTCGTCGGCCCATCGCGGGATCGGCTGCGCCGCGAAGAGGTCGGCCAGGACGACGTGCGTTACCTCGTGCGGGAGTGTCGCGGTGAGCAAAAGCCGGTTGTCGGCCCGGAGACTCATCCGACGAGCGACCACGCGCGATCCATCGTTCGAGATCGTCGAAAGCCCAGGCGCGGTCTCTGGCTGGCTGGTCGCCTCGGCGAAGTCCTTGCCGGTTGGGTAGAGGTAGAGCTCGCACCGAGGCGTCCAATTCGACTGCGCCGCCGCCGTTCCCCATCGGCGAGCCTGCGCCGTCCGGACCGATTCCGCGACCTCGGCAGCCTGTTCGGCCAGTCTCCGGTTGTGATGATAGACCCGGAAGTTGGGCGACTCGTGGACTTGCCATCGACCCGCATTCGACGCCCCGGGAGCAATCGCGGCGTTCGCTGGCGCGGTGCCATCGGAATCGGGGAGCGCCAGACTCCCGGGCAGTATCAGAGACGGATCCCGAGCCGAGGGCAGGGCAGGCGAGGGTGGCTTCGTCGGTGCCGCGAACGGCGTTGCTCGAGACGGGAGCGGACGACGTCGACCGGGCGGCTGGATGGCCGGCTCGGGTCCATCGGGCGAGGAGCCTCGGACGACCATGTTCCCAGCCGACGGGGAGCGTCGGCGTCGCGATCGCCGGGTCTCGGTAACCAGGTTCATCAGGTACTCGCCGTACCAGTTCTTCGGCGTGAGTTGCTGGATGGCTCGAACCTCGGCCTCGATTGCGTCCCACTCGCGCATCGATCTCGGATTGGCGTTGATCCGACGGACAACGGCCTTCATCCGGCAATAGGCCCAGTGCGGCCGGCGTTCATCGGGCAAGGCCTTGCGCGCGGCGAGCCCGGCATAGAGCTTGCCGGCACCGTCGAAGTCCTGGGCACGGAAGAGTCGGTCGGCGTCGGCAAGATCGTCGGGCTGGACTGGCAGAGCGGGCGCGGGCCTTGTCGCGGGCTCCTGGACGATCGGCGACGGTTGGACGGGCTGTGGAGTCAGCGCCGGAGAGGACGTCGCGGCCGGGACGGAGAATGGGGCCGCGCCGATCGACGAGCCTGGGTTCACGACCTCCAGGCGGCTGGGGTTGCCGTCCCGATTTGGAGTCGGAATCCCTGCGGGGATGACGGCCGAATCGCTTTTCGGAAGTCCTGGCCCGGCCAGTATTGCCGGCATTGGAGCGGGCTCCGGCAGGCTCTGGGGGATGGGCAGGTGGACCGGCTCGGGCAGGCTCGCGCTGGAGACAGGCTCCCGAAGCTCGGGAGGCGGAGCGGTGGTCGGCTGTCCTTTGCCGAGGGAGGGCGTCTTGATCGATCCGAGACCCGACCCAACGATGGGCTCAGGCTGCGCCGGTTCCCCCGGCGGCTTCGGAGCCGCGACAGGAGCCGGCGGCCTGGGACGGATCGGTTCGCCCTGGGGCCGATCGGCCGGTCGAGGGCCCGGATGGGCTCGCTCAAGGATCGCGAGGTTCTCTCGATACTCGGCCGCCGCCGCCACGTTGCCCACGGACTCGGCCTCGCGGGCCATCTCGGAGTAGGACCTACGGAGGAGATCCACGACCGCGGGCCGGTCGCCAGCCGGGCCATCGAGCAAGGCATCTTCCAGCAGAATCAAGGCACCCCGGCGATCCCCGGATCGGAGACGTTCCTGGGCCTGGATGACGGCCGCCGGCTCGCTCGTTGAGGGATTGTCTCCCCTCGACGATCCGCTCGGGACCGCGCAGAGGACAAGCAACGCAATGGTAGCAGCCTGGCGCATGACATCCCTGTCAATCGGATTGGGGGCCGCGGTTCGCTTCGACGGCGGTCGAACTCCGCATGGCCCGGCATGGACGCGAGGGCGAGGGCCGAGCCTCTCCCCCGTACGAGCGATTCTCCTCGGGACGGGGAGTATCCTCGGATCGCTCGACCTCGTCAACACGAAACGGTCTCAGCGCATGCCACGAAGCCTGGGGCCTTGGCCACCCAGGGCGTCGCGGTCAATACACGGGGCCGGGGATCATCGAGGGCCAGGCGCCCGACCGGGGCGCATCGACAGTAGGCCCAGGCCAGGGAATGTACTCACCCCTGCTGTGTCGACCAGGATAAGCATTGTTCGACGACGAACGACGGCCCGGATAGCGTCGGAAGACGGGAGCGCGAGGTGGTTCGGGCTTCGGCAGCCCGAGCAAGGCCGCGGCCTCGGTCTCAAAGCGATAGAGTTCGTCGTACTGTTGCGGGTCACCGGCGGTGATGGCCCGGGCTGCCTTGTTGTACCACTCCAGAGCCCGGGCCTCGTGGCCGAGACGCTTGTGGATCATCGCCAGGAAGAACCAGTCGGCGCTGCTGCCCTCGTCGCTCAGGTCCATCGACCGATAAAAGGCGCTGAGGGCCTCGTCCCATGCCTCGAGCCGGAAGTAAGCGACACCGAGGGTGTTCCAGGTCGCCGCTTCGTTGGGTCCGAGATCCAGCGATTGCTGGGCATACTTCACCGCGGCCTCGCGGTCTCGCAGTTCTTCCCGCGGGCAGGTCGCGAGAAACCAGGCCCAGTTATTCAGAACCTGGCCGACAAACCGACGCTCCAACGCGTCCATCGAAGCGGTGGGAGTCGCCTCAATCTGGGCGACGAGCTTCCGATAAATGGCCGCCGATTCAGGGTATTTGTGCTCGTACCAGGCACGCTCTCCGTCGTCGAGGAGGGACCTGGCATGCACGACCCAGTCGGAGACGCTTCGGGGTGCCCGCCTTGCGGCAGCCTGAATCCGCGCGAAATCGTCGCGGAGCAGGAACGCACGGATGGTCGGCGAATGAGCAAGCATCTCAACGAAGGCCGAGCCGGCGGGCAGACGGAGTGTCAGAGCGAGGAAAGCCGCCGTCGCGTAGAGCGCCAGCCGGCCAGCATGGGATCGTGTGCCGGTCTCGGTGGGCACCAGCCCTGCGCCCGACGTTTTACCCACGCCGCGACCCACCAGCCAGAGCGCCACAATCGCGAGCATCAACTCCGTCGCGAGCTGAGCCGCTCCTGCGACCGCGGCGGCCCAGGTGATCATCGAGAAATGATCCCATCCGTGTTTCGGCAGCCGAAACGAGCCCAGGGGAAAGTGAGAGCCTGCGCCTGGGTTCCAGTCGGCCAGAGTCGCCAGCGCCCCGCCGATGGAGAGGATCAGGAGCGTCAAAGCGGCGGCCCGCACCAGTTCTCGCGTCCGCGAATACCAGATCCAAATCCCGAGAGCCATCGGCCACGTATAGATAACCACGTTCGTCGGGGGATCGTTGATGAGGGGTCCGAGCCAGCCTTGCCCCGCGTTCATTCCCGCGGCCTTGGCTTCCTGATAGTGGGCGATGTAGGCGACCAGTTCGCCAATCATACGGATAGCGCCCAGCCCTGCCATCCAGGCTCCGAATGTCGCAAGGGAAGAAGCGACGGCTGGTCTTGTCTCGGCCTCACTGGCCGGCCGAGGCCCCAATCGATCGATGGCGAAAATGCGACCCATTACTGTCTCCTCGCCCTCGGGAGGTTTGGGGCCTTTGGTCCCGAACGGGCCCGACGAACCGGGTGCACGGGGATCGTTCCGATTCATGATATCCATTAGAGTCCGGAGAGCCGATCAAGTCCATCGAAAAAGGGGTTCAGACGGGTGTCGAGGCCCAAATGGGAGGTGGGATGGTGACGAGCGATCAGCCGGATAATCGACGGGGTTTCTTCCTCGCGGCAGCGTTCTCGCTCTGGATCGGCTGGGGCATCCGAGGAAACTTCGGCCACGAATATGGGGCGATGATACCCGGGGCTCTTGCCGCGATGGCGATCGGCCTGATGTCAGGCCGGAGCGACTGGCACGCGCGCCTCTCCGAGATGGCGCTGCTGGGGGCGCTTGGGTGGTCGTTCGGTGGAAGCATGTCTTACATGCAGGTCGTCGCCTACACGCACTCGGGCGATTCGCTGAGCGTCCTTTATGGCTTTGCCTGCCTCTTCGTGATCGGCTTCTTGTGGGCTGCGCCCGGTGGGGCCGGTACGGCGATCGCCGTCACAGCACCGCGACGCTTCCTCGCCGACCTGATCCTCCCCGTTTCGATCGTCTTTGGGCTCTGGTGGCTGCAAGGGGCCTGGCTAACACCCCAACTGGAGTCGCGCGGGGTCCACCTCAACTGGTATGACACCGACTGGCTTGCCGCGACACTCGCCATTTTCGGCGGAGTGCTGGCCGCGGGAATCCGGCGTCGTGTCGATCCCTCGACAGGACTGGTCCTGGCGATGTCAATCGGGTGGTGGGCCGGGTTCGGAATCCTCGTTCTGGGACTGGGGCTTCGGATGACGCCCCCCCGGGGCGACAACTGGTCCGGTTGCCTGGGGATGACCGTCGGCGCCCTCTGGTGGCTCTCTCGGATCGGGATGGCCCCGGCCGCCCGCGCGGGGATGATCTGCGGATTTCTCGGCGGGATTGGGTTTGCCTCCGCCTCGATGCTCAAACTCGTCGAGGTTACCTGCGGGTACGAGACCAACTGGCACAGCATCCTTGAACAGACCACTGGCCTGTTCAACGGCCTGGCCCTCGCAGCCGCGATGGCTCCGCTGGCGAGGTCGGCTCCGCCGCCCATCGAGAACGACCCTCGCTCGACTTCAGCCCCCTCGCTGGCTTTCGTCGTCCTGGCGATCACCTATCTGAACCTGAGGAAGAACGCAGGCGAATGGGTCCGCGTCGGAGCGATGCCCGAGAGTATGGCGGGGCTCTCAACCGCGGCCTGGTTCGACCTGACTTATTTCCTCATTTCCCTGACGCTCCTGACGCTGATGGCCCGACACGCACTCCGGCCGCTCGCGATCGTCCCATCGACCGCGATCGGCCGGGGACAACTCCTCTTCGTCGGGCTCCTCTCCTGGCTGGTTATTGGCAACTTTGAGCGGGCACTGGTCCACTTCACGGCTCCTCGACTCGTCACCGAATGGGTCATCGGAGCCGTCTCGCTGGCCTGCGCCGCGCTGGTCGTCGGCTGGCCTCCGCTCGACCGTCTGGCACCCGAAGCGAAGGAGGCCGAGCGTCCTCGTTTCACCCGGCTGATTGTCCTCGGCCTGATCGCGGCGGCTACCTCGATCGTGCTCGACTGGGCGATCGTCCGTGCGATCTACGGCGACAAATATGCCGGCCATGCGAACCTGCATATCCGCTTCGGACCCCGGGCGACGATCGAGCGAGGGCCGAAGTAAGAGCGTTCATGTGAATTGGAGAAACGTGAAAGCGACGGGGCCCATCAATGTGAACATCGACAGGACTCGCTGCCGAGCCCCACGAGGTCGCGAGGCTAATCTTCGAGGGGATCAAGGTGCCTCAACGCAGCGATCATCTCGTCCCGAGTCTACACTTTCCCACGCTCTTTCGGTTGCTCGAAGTTCGGCCCCTCGACATCACGGACAATTTGGCGCGGATGAGTTAAGGATTTCGATGTTTGGTTTCGAAACGCGATCGGGGCCGGCGCCCGCTCTTACGATGAGAGCAGGGACTCCGGCCCCGATGAAGAATCGATCAGGCAGATTGGAAAAGCAGCATCAGGACCGCTCCGCGGCAGCCTGCTGCACGGCCGAAGCCAGTTCCTGGTCGGTCGGATTGATAAGAATCTCGTTGTCGATCTGGATCGCCGGGATCACCCTCTTGCCTTCGTTCAGGTCCGCAACGTAGTCATCGAGCTCGGGAGACTCATCCAGATCCTTGAACTCGTATGAGACCTGCTCGGAGTCGAGCCACTTCAAGGCGCGACTCGTATCTGGGCACTGCCGCGATCCGTAGACGGCGATGTTCGGCTGCTTCATCGGTCGGGGCTCCAGGGCGTCAGAACGTCCGGTTCTCTGTCCAGGGTTTCCATCCGAATGGAGTACTTATCTCCAGTGATCGACAGGGAGTCGACGGCGGAGATTGTGTGCGAAAGGATCAGACTCTGCATCCGATCAGGCGACGTACCGCGTCGGCCGGCCAGGTTGGCCGACGTGCGTGTCATCCCTGGCCTCGAGCGTGTCGCAAATGAGCCCGGCCACGAGCCACTTGAGCGGCACCTTCAGCTCTTCCGCCTGAGCCCGGAGACTCTCGAGCAATTCATCCGAAAGGGTTACAGCGATCTCGGGACGTGTCTTCATGGCTTTGCTACCTCCCGACCCCGGTTAACTGCAACTTGCGTGCCATTGATGCGTCGAACCGAGGACTGGGGCTGGGCGTCTGGAATGTCGTTTGCTTTGATGCTCACTTCGATAGATCGATACGAAGTAGACGATCCAAGGGGGTGGGATGTGGGCGTCGCCGTCGTTGCGGAGAAAGCAGGGACGTTTCGATCAGACGTTCCTGCTCGGATGGACCGGCTACCATGGAGCCGATGGCACTGGCTGGTGGTCGTCGCACTCGGCGTCACCTGGATCATCGACGGTCTCGAGATCACGATGGTTGCCTCGTTTGGCGCGGTCCTTGAGGAAAAGGACACTCTGCATTTCACGGCGCTCCAGGTAACGATGCTAAACTCGGCCTACCTGGCTGGCGCTGTGATGGGCGCCCTGGTCTTCGGCTATCTGACCGATCGGCTCGGTCGGAAGAAGCTTTTCACGGTCACGCTGGGGCTCTATCTCGCCTCGGCATTCCTGACGGCTCTCTCGTGGAACCTCTCCAGTTTTGCGGCATTCCGGTTTCTCACGGGCGCTGCTATCGGCGGCGAGTACTCGGCGATCAATTCGGCGATCGACGAGCTGATACCCGGGCGGGTTCGAGGCTGGGCCGATCTTGCGATCAACGGGACGTTTTGGGTTGGGGCGGCCGTCGGATCTCTGGCGAGCCTGCTGCTCCTGGATCGATCGATCTTCCCCGTGGACATCGGCTGGCGGTTGGGCTTCGGTATCGGTGCCGCCCTTGGGCTGGTGATCATCTTCCTGCGTGATGCGATTCCCGAGAGCCCTCGATGGCTCCTCACTCATGGCCATCCCGAGGAGGCCGAACGGGTCGTCGCCGAGATCGAGAAGACAATCGAGCGGATACCGGGCATGGCAAAGCTCCCTCCGCCGGGCCGCTCGATCACGATCCGCACTCGCGGCCCGGTCGGCTTTGGTGAGTTAGCTGCGGTGATGGTGAAGACCTACCCCAGCCGGACGGTGCTCGGGCTGGCCATGATCATCTCGCAGGCATTCCTTTACAACGGGGTGTTCTTCACCTTCCCGCTGGTTCTCAATCGTTTCTTCGACGTGGCCGCAGATCGGACCGGCCTGTACCTCATTCCGTTCGCCCTGAGCAACTTCCTCGGTCCGGTTGCGCTGGGGCGATTCTTCGACACTATCGGGCGACGGGTGATGATCGCGGCGAGCTACTCCACCTCGGCCGTGCTGCTTGCCCTGGCCGGATACCTTTTTGCCGCCGATACTCTCACAGCCACAACCCAGACGATCCTCTGGGCCCTCGTGTTCTTCTTCGCGTCCTCGGCGGCCAGCGCGGCCTACCTGACCGTGAGCGAGATTTTCCCGGTCGAGTTGCGAGGGATGGTGATCGCACTCTTCTTCGCTGCCGGGACGTTGCTCGGCGGGACGGTGGCACCGTCGTTCTTCGGTTACCTGGTCGGAACGGGCTCGCGTCAGTACACGTTTTACGGCTATCTGTCGGCCTCGGGCCTGCTGCTGGCAACGGTTGCGGTCGTCTGTTTCTTCGGGGTCGACGCCGAGGGGGCGTCACTGGAAGATGTGGCGCGTCCACTCTCGGCCGCCGACGAGGACGCCTCCTGAGTCGATCGTCCATCAGCGGGACGGCATCTCTTTTGCTTCGAGAGGTCCTTGTCAGTTTCTCCGGAAACAAGCTGGGCTGCGGCCCACCTCTCGAGAAGGAGACCATCATGGCACGAGAGATGACGACCGATACGACGATCCACAGAGATACGAATCGCGACCCGATCACTGGGGCACCTGGTGCCCATCCCGTGGGCGTGGGAGTGGGAACGGCGGTCGGCGGGGCAGCGGCGGGTGCTGCGGCGGGTGCTGCGGCCGGGCCGGTTGGGACGGTCGCCGGGGCCGTTATTGGCGGGATCGCTGGCGGTCTCGCGGGCAAGGGCGTTGCCGAGTCGATCGACCCGACCAACGAGGACACCTACTGGCGAGAGAATTACGCCAATCGTTCCTACTTCGACCAGTCGTACAACTACGAGGGCGACTACGCCCCCGCCTACCGACACGGCTGGGAGGCGCGGAGCCGGTATCACGACCGAACGTGGGACCAGGCCGAGGCGGACATCCAGAAGGGCTGGGAATCGGCCAAGGCCAACTCTCGGCTGACCTGGGAGAAGGCCAAGCACGCCACCAGGGACGCCTGGGACCGGGTCTCGGACTCGATCTCGGGGAGCCGGTCCACCAGTGACGCGGGCCGAAGCGCCCGGTGATCGGTCCCGTGCGACTCCTCGCCGATCCCTGTGGCGCTCAGGCGCCTGGACCGGCGAGGTTCCTCGGACCGAAGGCCACGGGGAGCAGCTCGTGGAGCCGATACGAGAGCACGCCGGATCCGTCGCAGATGGCCCGGATCTCGGCGTCCGGACCGAACTCGTTGATCACCTGCCGACAGGCCCCGCAGGGGGCCGTCGGCTCGGGAGTGGGCGTGTAGATCACCACCGCCCGGAGGATCGTCGGACGCTCCGAATTGGCGACCGCCCGGAAGACGGCATTCCGCTCGGCGCAGATCGTCAGCCCATACGAAGCATTCTCGACGTTGCCACCCCAGGCGATCTGGCCATCGTCGGTGAGAACGGCTGCTCCGACGCGGAACCGGCTGTACGGACAATAGGCACGCGACGCTCCGAGTCGCGCGGCCTCGGCCAGCTTCGAAAAATCCGCCTCAGTGATCGTCATCCGACCGGGTCCAGTTCGGCGACGTCGGACCGGACCAGTTCCTCAACGCCGAGGCGATCGCAGAAATCGCCGAAGGTCTCGCCATCGATTCGCTCAACCCTGAAGCGGGCGAAGACCGGCCGGAGCTCCTCAACAATTCGATCGTGCGGGACGTAGTCCTTGAACTCGACGTTGAGCCGGTCGTTAATCGCG
>DAIDJI010000076.1 GCA_027451455.1 Planctomycetales bacterium
GGTCAGCTGGTCGATCCTGAGGCTTCCCGAGCCCTGCGCCAGAAGGCGCGTGCTGGTGGCGCTCTTGGGCACCTGCACGGTCCATGTCTCGCTACCGGGCTTTATCGTCTCCTGCGCGATCGTCGTCTGGGTGCCGATCATCAACTCCTCGCGAGGCGGATGCCCGAGAATTGCCAGCGGGCCTCGGGCGGGAAAAAATTCCGATACGACGGACGGATGTGCGACGCGGGGGTCGCGCACGACCCGCCACGCAACACGATCTGATTGCACATGAACTTCGCGTTGTACTCGCCGAGCGCCCCGGCCGCGGGCCTCATCCCCGGATAGGCGGTGTACGGGCTCTGGGTCCACTCCCAGACATCGCCAAAGCACTGAGCAAGTCCCGTACCTGGTGCGGCGGGACGCGGGTGAAACGCCTCGTTTTCGAGGAAGTTCCCGGCGATCGGCTCCTCTCGTGCGGCAATTTCCCATTCGGCCTCGGTCGGAAGCCGGGCGCCGGCCCATCGGGCGAAGGCATCGGCCTCGTAATAGCTAAGGTGGACGACCGGTTCGGAGTCGACCAGTGGGCGCATCCCGCCCATCGTGAACGCCCGCCACTCGCCGTTGATCTTCTCCCAGTAGAGCGGGGCGTCCCAGCCATTGGAGTGGATGCAAACCCATCCGTCCGAGAGCCAGTGCTCGGCGCGCTGGTAACCGCCATCCTCCATGAACGCCCGATACTCGCCTACCGTCACCGGTCGCGAGGCCAGCTCAAAGGCCTCGACGTGGACCGAGTGCCGGGGGCTCTCATTGTCGAAGGCAAATCCGATCCCGTTCTGTCCGATCTGTTCGAGTCCAGCGGGGAAGGCATGCCAGGTCATCGGCGGCGCGGGCGATTCGAGGACCTCGAGATCGTCGCGATAGGCGGGACGGAGCGGGTTCCGCGCCAGCGTTGCCTTGATGTCGGTGACGATCAATTCCTGGTGCTGTTGCTCGTGGTTAAGGCCCAGTTCCAGCACGGCGTCGATCTCGGACGATCGATCCTCACCGAGTTCTTCGAGCCGTCGGATCACCTCAAGATCGACGGCCGCTCGATAGGCGAGAACCTCATCGAGCCCGGGCCTCGTGATCAGCCCGCGATCCGCCCGAGCGACCCGGGGTCCGACGGCGTTGTAATACGAATTGAAAAGGAAGCTGAAGGCGGGATGGTAGGGGCGATATCCAGGAAGGTGAGGCGCCAGGAGGAACGTTTCGAAGAACCAGGTCGTGTGCGCCAGGTGCCACTTCGTCGGGCTCGCATCGGGCATCGGCTGGACCTGGCAATCCTCAGGGCTGAGAGGCGCGGCGAGGCGGACGGTCCAGTCGCGAATCGAGCGATAGCGCTCGATCGCCGCCGATTCGTCTGCTACCGTCGCTCTGAGGAACTCTTGCATCGCCCGGATTCCCGCTTCTGGAGTCGAGGACAAGGCCGCAACACTCTAGCAGAAATCTTGCCAGAGTGTTGTCATTTTATCCGGGCGGACAGATCGTGAATCCGCAGGGGCATCGAGGTAAGACGCGGAGGCCAGCATCATGATCGAGACGACGTCTTCGTCGATGCGAGGGAGGATGCGGATTGGCATCGGCATCGCCTGGATTCTCGGCTCGGGTCTGCTCACCGGTTGCGGAGGCGATCGATCCGCGACCGATCGCTCGCCGGAGCCACAGAGGACCCCGGCAAAATCAGGATCGGTCAAATCGGATCCGCATCACGGTATCGCGGGCGAGACGGGGAGGACCATCATGAACTTCGATCTGACCAGTTCAGCCTTTGCCAGGGGCTCGAAGATCCCGCGCCGGCATACCGGCGACGGCGAGGACCTCTCGCCGCCGCTCGCCTGGAGTCCGCTTCCGGCCGGTACCTTGGCGCTCGCCCTGATCGTCGACGATCCCGACGCGCCGACTCCGGAGCCCTGGATTCACTGGGTTCTCTACAACCTGAAGACGGACGCGTCGGGACTCCCCGAGGGGATCACGCCGGTTGAAAAACCGGCGAAGCCCGCGGGCGTCGTCCAGGGCAAGAACTCCTGGGGTGGGATCGGCTATCGAGGTCCCGCGCCGCCGAAGGGGCACGGCCTTCATCACTACCGGTTTCGTCTCTACACGATCGAGAAGGCGCTGGATCTGAAGCCGGGACTCGACGCCGACGCACTGGCCCGGGCGATCCGGGGGCATGTCCTGGGCGTCGCCGAACTTCAGGGGACCTACGAACGATAGCCGACGCAACGGCAGGGACGACCCAATGCCGGACTTGCCCGGGCGAAGATTGGCGGCTGGCCTGATCTGATGTTAGGATCTGGGGCGGCGGGTCCGGCGACGACACCAACCGGGAATCCTTCGCATGAAACGGGTTGTGCTTGGCCAGCTTCTCGCGCTCGTCGGGGCGGTCGCCGGGGGTGGACTTGGCTATCTGGCCTTCGGATGGCTGATCTCGCGCGGATTCTACGGACTCGCGATCCCGGGCGCCCTGCTCGGACTCGGGTGCGGATGGCTGGCCCAGGATCGGTCGCGGGTGCGGGGCATCGTTTGTGCGATCGCGGCGCTCGGGCTCTCGATTTTCATTGAGGGGAAGTTCTTTCCCTTCCTCGACGAGGACGGTCGGCCGCGCGGCCTGGGCTTCCTGGTCACCCATCTTCACCAGCTCAGCCCGGTCACGCTTTTGATGATGGCGATCGCCACGATCGTGGCTTTCTGGACCGGTCAGGACGCCGGGATTCAGCTACTCCCTCCCAACTTGCCGGCCCGGTCCGAGGATCTCCGGCCGAGGGATACGGGCGGATAAGCCGGCTCGATCGGCTGACGGCGGTCCTATCCTTCGCGGCTTCGCGGCGTAGAATAATGGGTGTGCTCGTCAGGAATCCATCTCCGCGATCCCCAGTGCGAGAGAGGAGGCTGCGGCCATGGCGACGACCTCGACGCCCGAGACCCGGACCCCGATCGAGAGTGACGAGGCCCTTCGGGCTCGTCAGATGCGCGAGGCCGAGGAACTACTCGGCCCGAGCGATGCAACAGGATTCGCCAAGGCTCTGTTTCGCGGCGAGTTCCGCGCTGGGGCGATGTTCCCTTATCCGGAGCTATCGGAGGCCGAGCGGTCGCTGGTCGAGAAATCGGTCCGCGAGGTCCGCGAATTCGCCGATCGCCAGATCGATGCCTCCGCCATCGATCGCGAGGCCGAGATTCCCGAGTCCGTCGTCAAGGGCCTGGCCGACCTCGGCGTCCTGGGGATGGCGGCACCTGTCGAGTGGGGCGGGCGCGGGATCTCGCAGATGGGATACTGCCGGATCATGGAGGTGATCGGCGGTCACGACGCCTCGACGGCCGTCTTCGTCAACGCGCATCATTCGATCGGCCTTCGGGCGCTGGTCCTCTTCGGGACACCCGAGCAGAAGGCCCGATGGCTCCCGCCGCTGGTCCGGGGCGAGACCCTCGCTGCCTTCGCATTGACCGAGGAGCAGGCCGGCTCCGACGCCAGCAACGTCCAGACCGTCGCCAGACCCACCGAGGACGGCCAGGCGTACATTCTCAACGGCTCGAAGCGGTACATCACCAACGGCGCGATCGCCGGTGTACTCACCGTGATGGCCCGGACGCCCGACCCTCGCGGCGGTGAGTCGAAGGTCACGGCGTTCCTCGTCACGCCCGATATGCCCGGCTTCGAGGTTGTCGAGGCGCGGATGCCCAAGGTCGGAATTCGGGGAACCGCGACCGCCCGGCTCGCCTTTCATGACATGCGGGTTCCGGCCTCGAACATCCTCGGCGCGCCGGGCAAGGGGCTGAAGGTCGCGCTGACGGTCCTCGACTTCGGCCGGACCACCTTCGGCGCGAGCTGCACCGGGCTGGCGAAGGTCTGTCTCGCTGCGGCGGCCCGACACGCGAGTCGTCGTGTCCAGTTCGGCCGACCACTCGCTCAGCTCGAACTGATCAAGAAGAAGATCGCTTACCTCGCCGCCACCGCCTACGCGATGGAGGCCACGACCTACCAGACGGCCGCCCTCATCGACCGGGGCGCTGAGGATTACATGCTCGAAACCGCCATTCTGAAGGTCTTCTCGACCGAGGCCCTCTGGCAGGGCGTCTACGAGACCTTGCAGGTCCACGGCGGGCAGGGCTATTTCAACGACGAGCCCTACGAGCGGATGATGCGAGACGCCCGGATCAACACCATCGGCGAGGGCGCCAACGAGGTCCTCAAGGCGTTCATCGCACTGGTCGGAATGCGCGAGATCGGTGAGGGATTGAAGTCGACGCTCGACGGTCTGAAACGGCCCTCGACCTTCCTGCCGACCTTCTGGGACTATACCCGAGACCACATCAGCAAGATGGCGAGCGTGCCGGTCGTGCCGGTGGCCTCGCCGATGCTCCGGCCGATGGCCCAGGCCCTCGGGCGCAGGGTCTCGCGGTTCGGAAGGACCGTCGAGCGGATGCTGATCACTCATCGCGAGGCCATGCTCGATCGCCAGTATCATCAGGAACGTCTCGCCGACGCGGCCATCGCGCTGGTAACATCTGCCTGCACCCTCTCCCGCTGGGACCGTTCCGAATCGCTCGGCCAGGCATCGACCGCCGAGCGGTCGGCGGCCGAGCTGTACCTCCGGATGGCGAATCGCCGGTTCGACGATTCCCTTCGGGCCCTGCATTCGAATGAGGACCGGCTGACCACCGCGGCCGCCGACGCGGCCCTTCGAACCTGGGGCGATCGGCCGGCCTCGCATTGAGAAACCCACGCGAGGGGCTGATTCCATGGTTCGTCGAGGTCTCTGGACCGCCGTTCTCGTTCTCGGAGCGATCGCGATCATGACGGATGGACAATCGGGGGCGGACGAGCCGTCGGCACGCTTCAGATATCCCGACCCCCCGCGCTCGGATACGGTCGACATCTACCACGGCCAGAAGATCGCCGATCCCTATCGCCCCCTCGAAGACCCCGACTCGCCCGAGACCCGCGCCTGGGTCGAGGCCGAGAACCGGGTCACCTTCCAGTACCTTGCCTCGATCCCCCAGCGCGAGTCGATCAAGCAGCGGCTGACCACCCTCTGGGATTACGAGAAATACAGTCCGCCGGAGCTGGAGGGCGGTCGCTACTTTTACTCGTACAACACCGGGCTCCAGAACCAGAGCGTCCTCCACTCGGCCACGAGCGTCGAGGGACCGAGCTCGGTCCTGCTCGATCCGAATACGCTCTCCGCCGATGGCACCGTGGCGCTCTCGGGCCTCTCGGTGAGCAAGGACGGCCGGCTGGTCGCCTACGGAATCGCCGCGGCCGGGTCGGACTGGAACGAGTGGAAGGTCCGCGACGTCGCCACCGCGGCCGATGCCCCCGACGTCATCAAATGGGTCAAGTTCTCGGGCGCGGAGTGGTCACCCGACGGCAAGGGCTTCTACTACGGCCGGTTCCCCGAGCCAAAGCCCGGTGAGGATCTCAAGGGGGCGAACTATTACCAGAAGGTTTATTACCACAAGCTGGGAACGTCGCAGTCCGACGATCAGCTCGTCTGGGAAGATCCCATTCACAAGGAATGGCGGGCGATGCCCCGCGTCACGGACGATGGGAAGTACCTCATTCTCACGCTCGAAAAGGGGACCGACGCGAAGTACCGCGTTCTCTATCGGCCGCTCGACCAGCCCGATATCCAGCCGATTCATCTCGTCGGCAACTTTGAAGCGGAATACGACTTCATCGATAATGACGGCCCCGTCTTCTGGTTCAAGACCAACAAGGATGCCCCACGCGGCCGGGTTGTCGCCATCGATATTCGGGAGCCGGATCCCAAGCGCTGGCGGGAACTGGTCCCGCACGCGGCGGATACGCTGGAATACGCCAATGTCGTCGGTGATCGGCTTTTCGCCGTCTATCTGAAGGACGCCCGGACAGCGGTCCGCGTCTTCGACCTGAACGGGAAGCATCTCCAGGACGTCGAGCTTCCCGGGATCGGAACGGCGGTCGGTTTCGGCGGCCGGCGATCGGATCGCGAAACGTTTTACTCGTTCACCTCGTTCACGACGCCGTCGACCGTTTACCGGTACGACGTCGAGAAGGGGACCAGCACCGTCTGGAAGCGGCCGAAGGTGGCCTTTGACCCCGCCGATTACGAGACGCACCAGGTTTTCTACACCAGCAAGGACGGCACGCGGATTCCCATGTTCCTCAGCCATAAAAAGGGGCTGAAGCGCGACGGAACGGCGCCGACGCTCCTCTACGGCTACGGCGGCTTCAACATCCCGCTCAAGCCGGCGTTCAGTCCGGCTGTCCTTGCCTGGATGGAGATGGGCGGCCTTTATGCCGTGCCCAGCCTGCGCGGCGGTGGCGAATACGGCGAACAATGGCATCAGGCCGGGACCAGGCTCCGGAAGCAGAACGTTTTCGACGACTTCATCGCCGCCGCCGAGTGGCTGATCGCGAACAACTACACCACCACCCCGCACCTGGCGATCTCGGGCGGGTCGAACGGCGGTCTGCTGGTCGGCGCCTGCCTGACCCAGCGTCCCGACCTCTTCGGTGCAGCGCTCCCGGCCGTTGGGGTGCTCGACATGCTGCGGTTCCACAGGTTCACGATCGGATGGGCCTGGATCGACGACTACGGATCGTCCGACGATCCCGACGAGTTCCGCGCGCTGCTGGCCTACAGCCCACTCCACAACGTCCGACCGGGAACGTGTTACCCGCCCACGCTCATTACCACCGCCGACCACGACGACCGCGTCGTCCCCGCGCACAGCTTCAAGTTTGCCGCCGCGCTCCAGGCGGCGCAGTCGTGCGACCGTCCGGTTTTGATCCGGATCGAGACCCGCGCCGGCCACGGCGCGGGCAAACCGACCAGCAAGCTCATCGAGGAAGCCGCAGATCGCTGGAGCTTCCTGGTCAAAACGATCGCGGGTCGTCCGAATTGATTACGGAGCCCGAAAGAGCGACCAGGGGCCGCACTTCATATCCCTGAGAAGTCCCCGCATCCACTGGTATTCGGGATGGGCTTCGAGGAAGGGCGCGGCGAGAAAGTCGGACCCCTGGTGACCCACCTGACCCCAGAAAGCCAGCCTTTCGGCGAGCGCGGCGTCGGCCACCTTCGAGGTGACGGTGCCGCCCGGATAATACGGGGCCCAGTCCCACTCGGGGATGCCGCGGGGCGAGACCTCAGTCCGGCCGTTGAGGGTCCGCTCATCGGCGCCCCGAACCTGGAGAATCACGTCGAAATCGTCGTTCTCCAGCTTCTTCGCCAGCTCCACATCGATCTTCCCGCGATGCTCGGCGATGAGCTGCTCCCACCGCGTCTTTCGGGCGTTGGGGGATGAGGCCCGGTTGTGAACGTCGAACTTCGTCTCCTCACCGATCAGCTTCGGATGGACCGGGAAGTTGGAGCCGAAATAACAGCCGTCCTTCGTTCGCTCGACGGTATGATGCTTCAACCCCAGCTCGAATCGGGCGATCTCCCCGGTCTTGTTGTCGCCGACGAGCCAGTCGTTGGCGTATCCGCCGTTATTGCCGTCGAGCAAGATTCGGACGAAATCATCGATCGATCGGCTGTACTGCATCGCCTTGCGAGCCCGGACGAACTCGGGCTTGCCGGCCGGGTCCCACCCCTCGAACTGCGTGATCGTCGTCTCCGTGACCAGGATGCCGGCCTCATTGATTGAGAAATCATCATCGCTGACGATCACTCCCGGGAGCCCGTCCATGATCAGCCGCGACCCGGCCTCGGGCTTGATGTCGAACACAATATTCCAGCGCGTTCCGATGACGTAGTTCGTCCAGTTGTTGTGGCCGATCACGATCCGGCCGTCCTTCGTGTAGGAGCCGGTCGCGATGAAGGCGCTGCAATTCCCGGGCGAGTGGGTCGTCGGGGCCTTCCCCTCGCGGCGATCGAGCCAGGGGACGTAATAGTACGGCAACTCCTCACTTGCGTTCAAAGCGACGATGTCCCAGCGGTCGACCTCGACGCCCCGGCTCGATGCACCGGCGACAATCCCGTCGATCTCTCGCCGGTATTCGTCGTCGACCCGAGGCCAGAGCATCTCCTCGGCCGCCTTCCGATAGAACGACCAGTCGCGTCCCGTGGTTTTCCGAAAATACGGCCGGGCCACATGAAGGAAATCGGCGATCTCCCCGGCCAGCAACCGGCCATGCTGATATCCGACCTGGTCAGGCGAACCCTCCAGGTGGACGTGGATCCACCCATCCTGAACGGTCCGGGAAGCACCCCGCATCCGGGCCGAGTCGGACGCCAGGGTGGGCGGGGCCGGGTAGGCGAGCCCCGAGCAGGCCGCGACGATCGCGGTTCCGAGGGCCATCCGGCAGGAATCTCGTAAGTGCATGGTGAAAACCTCTTCGGAGCCGACGGCAACGAGGACCCTGGCTGGAAACAGGGTAGGGGATCACGACGGCTCTCGCAACGCGTCGTCAGAACACCGGATCGATGCGCGCAGGATTATTCCGATCGATCGCGACACTCACGGCCAACCAAAACCGGGTCTTGCGGGGCAACGGCAACCGGCCGAGAATTCTTTGACCAGAAAGGAATTTTGTTGCCGCGGCGCCGGTTTATTCTACGGTATCAATGAGGGTAGAGATCCTGGATGGCCCAGCGTATCGGAGCAGGCTGAGCGAGGATTTTTCCCCGGCACCACGAGGAGGTGTTCTTTGAAGGACTCTCCGATGCGCGTCGTTTGCGAGGGATGCCTGCGGAGCGTGGAAATCGACCAGGCTGGGCCGGTGGTCGTGCAGGCCGCATGCCCGTTCTGCGGACAGTCGATCGATAGCCGATCGGGTGTGGCCGTCCCAAGCGAGGACGAAACGCATATCCCTGCGCCGTCGAAGCCGTCGCGGGGCGGCGAGACACCCGAGACGATCGACTGGGCCAAGGCCTGGAGTCGGGGCACGCTGGGATCACTCGGGCGGTTCCAGCTCCGCGAGCGGCTGGGCGACGGCGGATTCGGCCAGGTCTTCCTGGCCTACGATCCCCGGCTCGACCGCGACGTGGCGCTGAAGGTCCTGAAGCAGCCCGACCCGAGCGATCGCATCATGGAGCGGTTCTTCCGCGAGGCGAGAGCCGTGGCGCGGCTCGATCATCCGAACATCGTGGCCGTCCATGACGCGGGCGTCGACGACGGTCGATGCTGGGTGGCCTACCAGCTCGTCAGCGGGCGACCCCTCTGGTGGTATCGCGATCGGCAGCGGATGGATGCGACGACGGCCGCCCGGATCATCCGCGATCTGGCCGATGCCGTTGGCCATGCCCACGCGATGGGAGTTGTCCACCGCGATATCAAACCCGGGAACGTGATGATCGACGACCAGGGCCGGCCCCGGCTGATTGATTTTGGCCTGGCCCGCCGATCCGACGTCGAGTCAGACCTGACCCGCGACGGCGTCGTCGTCGGCACTCCCGCCTACATGAGCCCCGAGCAGGCCATCGGGATGAGCCGGCAAGCCGACGAGCGGAGCGACGTCTACAGCCTCGGCGTCCTCTTCTTCGAACTGCTCTGCGGACGGCGCCCGCACCAGCTCGACACCTCAACCCCTACCGAGAGCCCTCCGTCCCGGCTCCCGAAATCGCTGCCCGACATCCGGACCGTCAGCCGAGGGACTCCTTCCCGCCTCGCCGCGATCTGTGCCCGGGCGATGTCGCCTCGTCCGGCCGACCGATACCCGACCGCCCGCGCGCTGATGGAGGACATCGACGCCTGGCAGGCGAGCCGGCGATCCCGGGGCCTCCGATTCGCCATCGGCGCCACGATGCTGGTGCTCCTGTTGGGGATGGCCCTCTCGGCGCTCTCGATTCCCCGGCTGGTCCTCCACAGCGAGGTCCCCGCTCTGCGAGGCCAACTTTCGGCCTCTTCCCGAGTAGAATCCAGCCAACTCGGACCGCCGAAAAAAGACGAGCCGCCCGGCAAATCCTCGATCAAGGCCGATCGGGTCGAGCTGAATCCGACGTGGCTTTACTTTAGCACGGCAGAGATGAAGCTCTATCATCTGGGGTCCTGCCATTATGCGAAGCAGATGAGCCCGGCCAAACGGGAGAGGCTCGAGTCGCTGGAAGCGGCACAGAGTAAGGGACTCAAACCACATACTTGTGCCATGAACAAGGCCCTTCGCCCGCCCGAATCGGACGAGAGCGAGACATCCCCCAGCGATTGACCGCGCCACCGCACAATTGACCCGGTCCGGCCGTCCGCCGATACTGTTGCCAACGATCGGGCCGCGTCCCGGCGGGCTTCGGGGCGGGAACAGGCTTCGATAGGCGGCTGGGCCGTTCTCATGGGGTTCATCATCCTTGGTGCGGCGGCCGTTCTCACCGCGATCATCGGCCTGGTCGGCTGGCGATGGGCGCGCGCCGCCAGCGACCTCAGGCGCGGTCTTGAAGAACTCCGGCGGAACGCGCGGGCTCACTTCGTTCGCGGCGGATCCAGCGGTCCCATCGGCCGCCTCGTCGAGACCTACAACGCCGCCGCGACCGAGATAGAGGCCCGGATCAGCCTGCTCGAGCGTGACCGCCAGCAGCTTCTCGTCGTCCTCGAAGCGATGGCCGAGGCCGTGATCGCGGTCGATGCCCGCCACCGGCTCCTCTTCGCCAACGCCGGCGCGCATCGCCTTTTCGGTCTGCATCCCTCATCGGTCGGGCGAATGGTCCCCGAGCTGATCCGAAGCCCCCGCGTTCAGGAGGCCGTCGAGGCAACCCTTCGCCTCCGCGGGTCGCAATCGTATCGAGCCGAACTTCAGATGACCGGCCGCGACAGCTCGATCCGCGGCCCGGGTCCCTCCTCCGAGCGTCACCTGGCCGTCCGAGGCACTCCGCTCCCAGGCCATCCCCCCTCGGGCGCCGTCCTCGTCTTTCACGACGTGACCGATCTCCGACGCCTCGAACGGATGCGACAGGACTTCGTCGCCAACGCCTCGCACGAGCTGAAAACGCCCCTGGCCTCCATCAAGGCGTACACCGAAACCCTGCTCGACTGGGCCCTCCATGACGATTCCGTCAACGTCCGATTCCTCGAACGGATCGACGAACAGGCCGAGCGACTCAACCAGTTGATCCTCGACCTACTCAGCCTGGCCCGACTCGAAAGCGGTCAGGGCGTCTTCGATCACCAGCCGATCGATCTGTCTCCCGTCCTGGAATCCTGCATCGAATCCCACCGCGATCGGGCCTCGGCCAAGAACCTGCGCCTCTCCTTCGACGCCTCCGGCCTTCCGGACGGTACGCTCGTCGTCGCCGACGAGGAAGCCATCCGACAGGTCGTCGATAACCTGATCGACAACGCGATCAAGTACACCCACGAGGAAGGATCGGTCCACGTCCGCTGCACCGTCGAGACCGACGAGGTGGTCATCGAGGTCACCGACACCGGAATCGGCATCCCCCGCGAAGACCTGCCCCGCATCTTCGAACGTTTCTATCGGGTCGACAAGGCCCGAAGCCGCGAACTGGGCGGAACCGGCCTGGGCCTCTCCATCGTCAAACACATTGTTCTCTCCATCGGAGGGAGCATCGATGTCTCCAGCCGCCCCGGCACCGGCTCCCGATTCACCATCACCCTACCACCGTTCCGACCCCCCTCCATCAATTCCCAGGCCGCCGGTCGGAACCATCCCGATTCCCGCGTCGATACCGAAACCCAGGGGCCTGGCGAATCTCATGCAAAACTCACACAATCTTCATGATCCGGCGGTAAGCTGATCTTCCTCTCCTAAACCGCCGCGATGAGGCGATTCTTCGAAGGCGGCGGTTGGGCATTCTCCAGGGAACAGAGCGGATGAAACAGATTCGTGTGTGGATCCTCGGCGTTGGGGCGTGCTTCGCGGCCCTTGGGCTTTCCGGATGTGGCGAGGAGGCCGATCATACCGGGTCGGGGCCGGTCGGGTCGGGGCCATCCTCGACGATCGTGATTGACGGGTCGAGCACGGTTGTCCGGATCAGCGAGGCGGCGCAGAAGGCGTACCGGGCCGTGGCGCCCGAGGTCACCATCACGGTGGACGAGCACGGGACCGGCGGGGGGTTCGCCCGGTATCTTCAGGATGAGGTCGATATCGTCGATGCCTCGCGCCTGGCGAAAAAGGACGAGGAGGCGCAGGCCAAGGAGCAGGGGATTGAATGGACTCGCTTCCTGGTCGGTTACGACGGAATTACCCTGGTCGTGAATCCGAAGAACGACTTCGTCAAGGAACTGACGGCCGAGCAATTGAAGGCGCTCTGGGAGCCCGAGAGCAAGGTCAAGACCTGGAAGGATCTCGATCCGAGATGGCCGGCGCGGCCGATCGTGCTCTACTCGCCCGATAACGATTCGGGAACGTTCGAGTTTTTTACCGAGGCCATTGTGGGCAAGGCGAAGAGCCAGCGCGACGACGTGCAGCAAAACTCCTCGGATAACTCGCTCGTCCAGGGGGTCGCGGGCGACACCGACGGCCTTGGCTACTTCGGCTATGCCTACTACGCGGCCAACAAGGACAAGCTCCGCGCGGTCGGGGTCCGCAAGGCGAAGGACGCTCCGGCCGTCCTGCCGAGTCCCGAGACCATCAAGGACAAGTCTTACGCGCCGCTTTCACGTCCGCTCTACATCTACGTGAAGAACAAGTCGGCCAGGCGGCCAGCCGACTCGAAATTCCTCCGCTTCTACCTGGAAAAGATCGACCGGTTCGCCGAGGAGGGCGGTTACAATCCTCCGACCGCCGCGGACCGAGAGCAGAACGCCGAGGCCATCGCCCGGCTCCTCGGCGACGCGCC
>DAIDJI010000077.1:0-1943 GCA_027451455.1 Planctomycetales bacterium
CGGTCGAATCTCTGACTCCATCGGAGGCCATGGGTCGATTCTCGCCGCGTATCGGACCTCTCAGGTAGGTGTTCGAGACCGGCAAGCGAGGCGGCCGGCTCTCTGACGCATCGCCTCGCCATTCTCCCCTCTCCTTCCTTGAGGTTTACCATTCGTGAGGTCTCATCCTGCCCCTTGACTGCATCCGGCCTTCACCCGCGGATGGCGCTTCTCCTGGGTAATCAGGAAGCCCGGCGAGGAGGATCAACCCCTGGAGCCTTCTCGGAATCCGTCTGGCCCTCGATGACCGATGGCGAGGCTGGCTCGCGGACCAGGGAATCGGTCGATACGTGCCGCTCTGGACGACGAAGCAGCAGTGAAGCCCGGCGACGTGGGATTTTCCGAGAATGATCCCTCGCGGGCCGCGGTGGCCCTTCTCGTCCCTCCTGAGAGATGTCCGGTGGGAGAAAACAGGTCGGCGACTCCTCCATGCCGGCCGGTCTCGATCGATGGGCCGCCGTTTGATCCCTCGGCGCAGCGTACGTCTCATCGACCGCCGCAAGGACGAGCAGGGCCTACCCAGCCGGGGCTCGCCAGGGGGCCGCTTGCCCCTCCACGCTCCGCTTCGGAAAGGTTCGGCCCCCGCCGGCTAAATCAACGCATGTTGTCAAAAAGAAACACCCCTCCAGGATCTGGCGTCCATTTCCTGCCGGGCGTTTGTTTTATGCACCTCCCTGCTGTTTTTTTGCAACATGCGTGGCCCGGGGTCAACAAATCTGGGAAATCATTTGTCAGGTTATCTCTTGCAGCAGCGAGGTTGGTCCGGCTATGATCAAAACCCGATATTGAGAGCCTGGAGAGCAAAAGTTCCGATTGTGTCTAGGGATGCATCGGTGCGCCATGAAGTTCATCCCAGCGCATTCTGGCAGTCCGGAACAGCATCTTTCCGCTCTCCGTTCATCGATGGAGGCGTCCGACCAGGGACGGACTGCGCTCCGATCGGGGTGGCCATCGATTCCTGACTTTCAAATCGGCCGATTTCCCCGAGATTTCGCGCCCCTGTTGCGACGCGCGGTGTTTTCGCAACCTTGTTAATGTCGCCTTCTCGTTCCTCGCGATCCTGAATTTTGGCGGTTCGCGTTCACGCGGGAGTGCGGTTCGCGAGCAGGCGATCGGGATCGGAGCAAGGTCCAGTCCGCCCCCATTTAGTAAGACCGTCCCGCGGGCCGGGGATTCGTTCCGCGCGGACCTGAGGCTGATCTCGACCCGATCCGGCCATGTGGATGACGCCGGCAAAGAAGTCGCTCAAGTCGGTCGGGCTTTCCAGTCTGACCTTTTCGAGCGGGTCAGGCTGGAAAGCCCGACCGACTTTCTTGCCGCCGTAATTAGGAAGGCCGGATCGATGCGGCATAAAAGTGATAAGGCCTGATTTCCCTTGGGTGGTTCCCCCGCCGGTCCGGGCTGCGCCCCTACGAGGCGATGCGGCAAAGGATGGGTCAGCCGGCGGGTCGATCCGGATCAGGAGCACCATCATGAACCGGCTCGCGCACGTTCCGATGGGGGACCGCGGCCTGATGCGGGGATCGAGTAGGCGGCGTCGCCTTCGACCGGTTGTCGATCGGGTCGAGGACCGAATCGTACCGAGCAATGTGGTCGTGACCTACACGCAGTCGCCGTTCCCAGCCATTTCGATCGCGGGGGACATCGGGAATTCCAACTTCCATATCCTTGAGAATGCTGATGGTACGATCACGGTCTCTCAGGGAGACTTTCGGACCACGATCGATGGGTCCACCTCGTTCACCTCGCCGGTCGGGAGCACGGTCCTCTCGATCTCCGCGGTACTGAACGGGACGACCAACGCCGACACGGTCTCTCTGTCGGGGCTGGGGAAGTCGGTGATGGGGGGATTGAAGAGCGTCGCCATCTCCGCGCCCGGGGGGGCCAACTTGAACCTGAGCGTG
>DAIDJI010000077.1:1953-12648 GCA_027451455.1 Planctomycetales bacterium
ATTCTCGACGGCGCCCTCCATGTCACGATCGAGAACGGCTCGTTCGGCTCGTTGACGGTCGCCCAGTCCGGCGGTAGTCCGGCCGTTGTGGAACTGGGAAATGTCATCGTGCCAGGCCCCGTCTCGATCTCCGAAGGGGTCGGTGATGGCAGCCAGATCATCGCGGACGCACCTGTCGCCGGGGGACAGCCGGGGAGCAGTGATGCCTTCGGGGCGACCACTCTGGTGCAGGGGGCAGGCGCCGCGGTGACGGGCACGGATGGGTCGAACGACCGGATCAGCCTGACCGGTGCCACAGTCGCGAGCCTGACCATCACCCAGGACGCCGCCTCGCCATCGTCGGGCGGCTCGAACGAGTCCATCAGTGTGAACGGCCTCAAGCTGGGCCTGACCAGCCTGGGGCTGGCGACCTCTCAGGGAGACGGGGCGAACGACACCATCACGATCGATTCGGTCGTTGCGTACAGTCCTCAGAGTTCCAGTTCGTCGCTCCTGGCATCACCGACTGGGATTTCGGTCAACCAGGGCAAGGGAATGGGGGATGCCGCTCATGTGACGAACTCCACCCTGCCGGGCAACATGTCGATTGTGCAGGGCGATGGGAATGGCGATTCGGCACAGTTTGCCAAAGTCCAGATTGGTTACACGGTTTCGGTCGGTGGTGCCATCCTCCAGGGCTTTCCCGCCGATCTCTCGATTCGTCAGGGTGGTGGGGCTGGGGATACCGCGAACGTGACGGGCTCGACGACCGTCGGTCAAATCTCAATCGCCCAGCTCGACGGGGCCGGCGACGTGGCACAGATCCTCAGTAGCACGGCCGGGTACACGCTCTCCGCCGGTCCCTACGTCCTCCCGCAATATGGCGATGCGAGCATCTCGCAGGGGAATGGCAACGCTGACCAGGCTGTCTTCAATCAGGACACCGTCAATCAGGTTTCGATCACTCAGGGAAACAACCTCTTCACGCCCTCCAGTACCCCGCCCAATCCTGCGGTTGCCCAGTTGACCGGCACAGCGGTTACGGGAGACATCAATATTACTCAAGGCGATCAAAACGCCGTGGGGAATTATGTCGCGTCGCTTGGGTATGATGCCCTCAGCTCCTATGGCTCTTCCCCTGTAAAGGCCGGTGGTGCAACATCGATCGTACAGAATGGCGGCAACAACTCGGTGGATCTTGGTGATCCCACGGCCACCGCACCTTCGTTCTCAAGCACTTACCTGGATGTCAACACAGGTCAGGGCGGCGAGGGATTGGTGTCCGCCCGAGAGGCATCCGTCAGCTACGGTTCCAGTACAGGGAAGGATTTCGTGATTGACGGGGGTGGGACTGGCAACACGCTGGTGGACTATCTCGGAAACGTCGGTATCACCTTCTCCGCAAACTACAATGACATTCAGGCGCCCCCTCCGACGCCTCCCGTCAACGTGGGCAGCGGTCCTTCGAGCGGGACAGACCCAGGAGGTACCGGCTCAGGCGGCTCCGCTTCAGGTGGAACCGGTTCAGGCGGCTCCGCTTCAGGTGGAACCGGCTCAGGCGGCTCCTCTTCAGGAGGCACCGGCTCAGGCGGGAAAGACCCAGGAGGCACCGGCTCAGGCGGGACGAGCTCGAATTCGGGCTCGTCGCTTTCCTCAGGCAGTTCGACACCGACTCAAGGCACCTCGCCTGGCAGCAACGGCCAGGGCGACACGCTTTCCGTTCCGCTCGTCGTACGAGTCGTCCGGATTCACCACCGGTTTCAGATCCAGGTTTTCAATGCGACTACGGGGGCGATGCGGTTCTCGATCCTTCCCTTCGGTAAGATGTACAAGGGCAATGTCAATGCTCATCTGTCCTATCCCCAGGGAAGCGATCTTCCTTTGATCATCGCCCGGACGCATCCCGTGCCCAGGCGCTTCATCACACGTGTCTTTAGCGGCCTGGATGGTACCGTTATTCCTGGAAAACATCTCGTATCCGTCTCACCATTGCATTACCCATTTCTCAAGCCGCGTTGGTGAAGGTATCCAATCACCGGGCGAGAGGAAACCGATCCAGGAAGCTGACTTCGATCGGGCCGATCCACAAAGCGGGCATGGGGCTGGTATGAGGGGTTGAAAAGCAAGCGGCAGCCCAGGCAAAAGGTTCTTGCCCGATTCGAGGACATGGGCGCCAGGGATCGGCCCATCGAGGAGAGGCATCGATCGTCTGGGGATTCCCCCGTTCGATCGGTTTCCCTCAGTGGGCCGAGCCCTCCCTACACGGCTTCGGGCTCGGCGTTTCTGAGTCGCGCGGGTTGATGATTCCGACGGCCGCGGAACGGGTCGAACTGCCCGCGCTCGCGCTTGAGCCGCTCGAAGGCCTCCAGCCTTGGCCGTATCCGGTCCAGGATCTCCTCGATCGACCAGACCTGGTAATCGTGGCCGTCGAAGCCGACGTCGAGCGCCGGCCAGGCGGCGGCGTCCTTCACCGGGCAGCGGCTCGGGTCGCGCTCGTAGATCCCATGAACGTGACCGTACAGGTGGATATTGGGCGCATCAACGGTCGCGTGATGCTGGCTGTTCCAGGTCACCATCGGGTAATGGTTCAGGGTCATTTTCACCCCCTGGACCTGGATCTCGACCTGGTCATGAGTCGACGAGAAGAAGTCGCGGATTCGACGGTCGTCGTGGTTTCCCCAGACCAGGTGAACCGTCCGGCACTGAATCTGGTCGCGGAACCATCGAGCCCTGGCGATGAGGTCCCTCCCGCCAAAAACCCAGTCGCCCAGGCACCAGAGAACGTCGGACGGTTTGACCCTCGCGTTGATGTTCTCAGCGAGCCGCCGATTCATGATCGCCACCGACTCCTCGCTGACCCGGAAGGCGCTCAGGTCACCGTTCTCGGCCTCGATCGCCTGAAGTTGCTCGCGATCGCCCGGCGAGAGGAACGCGAAACGCCGACAATGCTTGATGATGTTCGCGTGGAAGGCGTGCGGATCGCTGCAAAAGAAAGTCGCCATCGACTCGACTCCCGGCCGCCTGGCCGTTCAGGTTGATTTCCATCTCGTCTGGCATTGTCGACGCTTTGATCGCTCCCAGAGTTCATCCCAGCGCGCGGAAAGAGGCCCGGATCGAGGCCGCAAGCCACGCGATCCGGGCCGTGGTTCTCCTCCCGTGCCGATCGACCGGTCAGTACGGAAATCCGCCCGAGTAGTAACCGGTCAGGGGTGACCCGCCGATGATCATCGAGCCACCGTAAAGGCCCGGATATCCCAGGCCGTAGCCGGAGAATCCGTAATTGCCATAGACACCCGGATATCCTCCATAGCCCACTCCATAGGGACCGAAGCCTGGGGCCAAGGTCCGGTATCGTGGCCCGAACGCGTAGGGACGATAGGCCCCGTATCCCCAGCCAGCGCGGGGGTAAGGATAGACCCGTCCCCATCCGTATCCGTATCCGCCGCGCCATCCTCGACGTCCTGGTGGGCCCGCCTTGGCCGAAGGGGTCAAGTAGGCGAGGCTGGTCGCGATCACGGCGAGGACCAGTATTCGACGCAGGCTGTGTTTCATGGTTGTCTCCTCTCGGTTGAGCATCGTTATCGATCCGAGGAGCGCCGACCGAGACAAGAGAGGGCGGTCGCGTCCCGATCCTGGAAGAGGTCATCATGCAAGAGAGGCGCCGGGAATACGAGGAGGATCTCGATCGGATCGAGGACGAGACGAGTCCGGGCCGCCTTTGACTCAACCGACCCGGGAGTGGTAGTTCGTCCCAGGAGTCTCGGCTCGGTGGTGTGGGGGATGTCCGAGCTTCCGAATCGCGAGGGCCGCCGCGCGCTGGACCCGGATCGTGGAGAGACCGAGTCGGGCGCCGATTTGTTCGAAGGACATGGGGGGCTCGCCGGAAAGTCCGAACTTGAGTACCAGGATGGTGCGATCGTTCCGTCCGAGCTGGTTGAGGCGATTCAGAATGGCCTCGCGCTCGTCGCGTTCTTCGAAGAGTTCGGCCGGGGATGAACCCGGGTCGGCCATCGCGATGGATCGCCAGGGACTCTCACCCAGGCGGAAGACCTGGGCCTGAATCCGGGAGACACGGATGGCTCGCGCGACCGCGTCCCGGGATGCTTGGTCGAGGTCGAGGGCCTCAGCGACCTCGTTGAAGCTCGGGGAGCAGCCCCGCTCCTGCTTCAGGGCCCGCCTGGTCCGCTCCCAGCGAGCCATCAGCTTGGCGATGTTCATCGGGACACGAATCGTCGCTCCCGTGTTCGCCAGGGCGGACTGGATCGCCTCCCGGATCCAGAAATAAGCGCAAGTGCTGAACCGGGTCCCCCGTTTGGGGTCGTAGACCTGCGCAGCCCGGATCAGACCGAGATTCCCCTCGCCGACGAGGTCTTCCAGCGAGAGTCCCCGGTTTTGATACTGCCTGGCCACGCGGTAGACCAGGCCCAGGTTGGCCTGGACGACCCGGTTCCGCGCCTCCACATCGGTCCGAATGGCTCGGGCCCCGGGTCGATGCCCCCGGGACGCATCCGCAACCGCAACGTCCTCCGGCTGTCCTCCAGAGCCTTCGGGTTCCCGCAACAGCCAATCCCCGTCGTTCGGCGTACTCATGGAGCTCGACTCCGGATGTGTGCCTTACCAATAAACCCATCTCCTGATCCTCGGCCGCCCTGGCCGATCCCGCACACAAATCCGCGATTCGTCGATCAACGAATCCAGGGGGTGCCGTATCCACAAGGATCCGACTGCGCCCCGGTCCCGACCCTCGCGATCGGTCCCTGTTCTGATCCCGGATTTGCGTTTCCCAGCTCACCTCAACGCTTGCGGAAGGATCGATGGAATATCATGAAGCGAAGCGGCAAACCGAAGAGAAATCCTGCTTCCGGGAGGCCAGGCGTGGCTTCCCTTGACCCTCTTCGATCTTCCCTGGGATTCGTTTGCATCCTCTCGCTCGGAGGATCGGAAAGAACCGGATCGAAGCTTCAGGAGGAAAGATGGACAAAACCCAGGGCAATGTCCCATAGGGATTTCCACCGATCGGCCATCCTCATTTCGTCATCTTCCATCGATGCTCTCACAGACTCTCAGAGGTCGTTCTCTGATTTTCGCAGGCGGCATTTGCGTCTACGCAACATGCTGGCGATTCCATTTTAAGCGTAAGATCGCCGATTGTCAAAAATAAAAATTATTGCCGTCCGCGTGAAGACGCGATTTAGGCTTAGAAAGGCTTAACGGGGAGGTAGTGGGGTGTTCGGGAACGGATGGGAAGGGAGTCTGGGGAGGGGGTTCAATGATTGCCGGAGGCCAGGCGGGTGAGTCGGAGATAGCCATCGTGGTGGGCGGTGGCGACGCGAAGGCCGTCTGGATGGAGATTCATGTCACGAACGGGGTTAGGAAGGGCGAGCCGGTGATGGGACCGGTCGGTTCCGGGCTTCCAGAAGAGGAGGAATCCGCCGCTGGTGCCGCTGGAGGCGGCGACGATGGAGCCATCGGCGAGGAAGCTGAGGTTCCAGACGACGCCGCTGGTGATCCCGTCGGCGGTCAGGGTCCGGACGACTTTGCGTGTCCGGGAATCAAAGACAAGGACGAGCGGCTCGCTCACGGCGCCGAGGGGATTGGAGGC
Organism: Planctomycetales bacterium; assembly: GCA_027451455.1. GTDB lineage: Bacteria > Planctomycetota > Planctomycetia > Isosphaerales > Isosphaeraceae > JAKAUH01. The sequence continues at coordinate 7,535 of DAIDJI010000077.1, forward strand.
CTTGTGCAGGCCGCCGGCGGCGATGAGCGAGCCGTCGGTGGAGGTCGCGAGGCCGCGGACGCCGCCGAACTCGACGAACTGGCTACCGTCGTGATGGTGGAGGGCGCTGGCGTCGAATGTGCCGATTTCGCGGCCGGTCGCGACGTCCCAGCGTCGGATCGAGCCGAGCAGGTCGCCTGAGAGGAGCGTCTGGCCGCTGGGCTCGAAGGCGAGGGAGTAGACGTCTCCCTGGTGGCCGCCGAGGTCGTGGAGGCGACGGCCGGTGGCCGTCTCCCAGATCCGGACGGCGTGGTCGTTGCCGCCGCTGGCGACGAGGCGGCCGTCGGTCGAGGTCGCGAGGGACCGGACCCATCCCTGGTGTGCCTCGGTTTTCCGGAGGAGATGGGGAGTCTCCTGGCCGATCTCCCAGGCGACGATCCGGCCGTCACCGCCTCCCGAGTAGAGCGTCCCGCCGTTGGGCGTGGTTGCGAGGGCGAAGACCCAGGAGTCGTGCCCGCCGGTCAGCGGAACGTTTTTGCCGTCGGCGATGGCGAGGCGATGGATGGTCGGACCCTGAACGCCGCAATAGACGAACTGGCCTTTCGGTTCGACCCGGCAGCAAACCATCGAGGTTCCGACGTTCCACTGCGCAGCGATGTGCGCCTTCCCCGGATCGAAGCCGGTGGGGATGCCCATGTCTGGCCTCGTTTTCGTTTGGAGCTTGTGAAGGAGGCGAGTGGAGGTATTTGGAATCTTGAATTCAAGCGAGAACCGCCTGGATCGCCTTGGCGGCGGGATCGGCGATCGGCATTTCGCGGCCCTCGATGTCGAAGGAGTCGGTGGAGTCGACGCCGACGGCCTGGAGATAGGTGTGGAAGAGGGCGGCCGAGCTGACCTGGCCGTCGACGACCTCGGTCCCCCGAGCGTTGGTCTTGCCGTAGGCCACGCCTCTCTGAATCTTGCCGCCGGCCAGGACGACACTCCAGGCGTGCGACCAGTGATCCCGCCCGTAGAGGTGATTGATCCCGGGGGTTCGGCCGAACTCGGAGTTGACGACGATCAGCGTGCTGTCGAGCATTCCCCGGTCGTGGAGGTCGGCGACAAAGGCGGCAAACGCCCGGTCGAACTCGCCGAGCTGCTCCAGGTGGAAGTTGAAGTTCTCGTTGTGCGTGTCGTAGTTTGCGTGCCAGACCTGCACGAAGGTGGCGCCCTGCTCCAGAAGGCGGCGGGTCATCAGGCAGTGCCGGCCGAAGGCCGTCTTGCCGTATCGGTCGAAGTCGCGGGGCGGCTCCTTGCTGACGTCGAAGACGTCTTTCTTTCGCATCAGTCCGAGGGCTTGCTCGTAGGAATACGTGTAAGCCTCGGTCACGGCGGTCCGCCTGCGCCGGAGGAATCGCTCGTTGACCTGGCGGCGGAAGTCTTGCCGGGCGGTGTCCATCGCCTCGCTGACCTGGCCGGGGCGATCGGTGTACTGCGGCGGCTTTCCCTCGGCGAGGTGGACGCTCGAGTACCGGGGGCCCAGGTAGGCGGCATCGCTCCCGCGCCCGCCTCCACCCCACGGGAGCAGAACGATATGCCCCGGAATGGCCGAGCCCTCCGGTGCCATCGTCCGGGCACAGACAGCCCCGAGCGCCGGATAGTCGGCCGCGGGCGACTGTCGACGCCCCGTCTGCATCAGGTACTGGCCCTTGCCGTGATCGTCCTCGCTGGTGTTCACTCCCCGCATCAGGCAAAGATGGTGCATTTGCCTGGCGACCTCGGGAAGAAGCTCCGAGATCCGGATTCCTGGCACGGAGGTCTCGATCGAGCGGAAGGGTCCACCCGTATCGGTTCCGGGCTTCGGGTCCCAGCTTTCGAGCTGGCTGAGGCCGCCGTGCATGTAGAAAACGACGACCCGTTTCTGGTCCTTTGCCAGCAAGCCGGCGGCGGCCGGTCGGGCGAAGACCCCAAGTCCGCTGGCCATCGTCCCGACGCCCGAGGCCACCATTCCGGCCAGGAATTTGCGACGGGCGATCGCGTGATCGGACGATCGGCAAGCGTAGTTGCATTCCATGGGTCCGGCCCTCCGGAGATGGGGTGAGGAAAGCGATTGATCGGCCGCGATTAGTGATTGAATCGGAATTCGGCCGAGGTCAGCAGTCCCCAGACCAGTTCCTGCACGACCGGTGGTTTCTGCGGTGCAGGGACGGCGAGGAGGCGGGCCACCTCGTCGATCTCGGGGCTGGTCGGCGGACGGCTCAAAATGGTTCGATACAGGTGGTCGGCAGCTTTTCGGGTGTCGGTCTCGGCGATCATCTGCTGGACGACGTTCCCCTGCGCGGGTGCGATCCACTGATTGATTGGCCCGCCGTTCGAGGCGAAGAGGGCCTGTTCGGCGGTGGCGAAGAAGTCGCCCTGGGGTTGTCCCGGGCCTGCGCCATAGATCTGGATGAAGGACGCGAGGCCCGACTTCAAGAGTTTGTGGGTCTGTTGCTCGATCTGGAGGGCTCGATCGCGAAGGCCCTCCGGAGTTCGCGACCATTCCTCATCCAGCAGGGCGACCGCTGCGCCGGCGACGGCCGCGAACCGGGGCCGAACCTGGTCCATCCGAGCCTCCTCGCCGGCGCGAGTGCGCTGGTAGAGGCCGGTGACCTGCAAGGCGCTCCAGTAGAGTTGCTCGGGCGTGAGGGGCCGGAGTGCTGCCATTGCGAATCGGTTCGCCAGGAGGGACGAGAGTTCCTCGGAGGCGGCGGCCAGCTCGTTGCGGAGGGCGATGGCACGGGCCGGTTCCGCCTCGATTTTCCGTCGTGCGGCGAGGACTTCCCGTTCCGCGGTCTGGGCGGCTGATTCGGCGGTTTGAAGGGCCTCGCTCGCGGTTCGTTCGGATGCCGCCGCGCGATCCCGGCTCGATCGTCTCTGATCGACCCGGTTCACGAGGGCCGCGAGCGAGGCCCGAATCTGTCCGGTTTTGGTTTCGAGGGTCCGGGTGACGGCCTTCAGATCGGGATCGTCGGGGAGCCCTTCCATCGCCGATCGGACGGCCGAGAGGGCGGCATCGATGCCGGACGAGGCTTTTTTCCGGCGGTCGAGATCGGCGGCGGCCTGGGCGTGATCGGCCTCGGCCCGGATCCGGGACTCGGTTGCCTTTCGAAGTTCGTCGCGCCGGGATCTGACGACCGCCTTCTGATCCTCGGCTTGCCTCGACGCCTTCGCGAGGCCGATCGAAAGGTCGTCCCGCTCCCGGCGATGGCGATCGAGTCGGTTGCGGATCTCGTCCCACTTGCCGTAGGCTTCCAGGGTCGCGAGCCGTCGACGATGGTTTTCCAGGGTGGATCGGGCCTCGGCCCGATGGCGGCGGATCTCGGCGAAATGGGCCTCAGCGACTCGGACGGTGGCGCGGACCTCCCGGATGCGGGCGCGGAGCGATTCGATCCGGACGGCGGCCGTGGCGAGTTCGTCGACGGCCTTCTTCGCGGCGGCCGCCTTTTCCAGGCGTGCCTTCTCGAGCGCCGCCTGCTCGGTCACATGGGCCGCCGATCGTTTGGTGAAGACATCCGCGGCGTCGGTGACTGTCTTTTCCTTCGGCAGTTTTTTGGCGGCCTCGGCGGCTTTTGCCGCAGCCTCGGTCAGTACGCGAGCGGTCTCGCGTCCGGAAACGGCCGCGGATTCGGCGGTGGTGGCGGCCGTCCGGGCCTCGTCGGCTTTCTTCGAGGCCGCGGCGTGGGCGGAGAGGGCTTTCTCGTGATCGTCGACGATCGGGACGAGGGCGGCCTCGGCGTGATGCCAGGCCTTCTCGGCCGATCGGAAGGCTTCATCGGCCCGGTCCGAGGCGGCTTCCAGCTCGGCGGTCCGGGACCGGGCCGAGGTGAGCGCGGTGGCGAACTCGGAGGAGAGCGCGGGGACCGATTCGGTCAGGAGGCTGGTGCGCTGATAGGCCCGGGTCCTCGCCAGCTCGCGGAGGAACCGCTTCGTATCGAAGTTCATCGCGGCGATTTCGCGCCCGAGCATCGCCAACAATTCGGGGTGGATCGGAGGGTTTCCCGGGTGGTTCATGTCCAGGGGATGGACGAGGCCCCGTCCCATCATCATCGCCCAGAGTCGGTTGGCGAGGTTCTGGTTGAATGCCTCCAGCTTTCCATTTGCGATGAGGGCGGCCAGCATCGCGCGGCGGCTATGCCGCGGGACGGGCATCGTGAGCCCGACCGGCTTCACGCGGTACTCATCTCCCGGCGGGAAGCTCGGCTCGTCCAGCTCGATGCCGCCGGGCAGACGAGGGCCGGTCACGTGGCGGTCGTCCTTGACGAAGACCGAGTCGAACGTCAGGTCCTTCGCGGCCGACTCGGGGAAGAAGGTGGTTTTCTTCGTCCCTTCCATGCGAACCAGCTCGGCCCCGGGGCTGAAAAAGGCGAGCAATCCCTGGTAATCCGACTGCCGGTAATCGTCGACGAGCGGGTGGTTGTGGCACTGGGCGCACTGCATGTCGCGACCGAGGAACAACCGGCCGACGTCGCGCGCAATCCGGTTCGGCTCCGAGTTCCGATCGAGGTAGAACCGAGCGGGGGTTCGGCGCGAGGGGTCGCCGCCGTCGGTTTGCAGGATCTCGGCGACGAGCTCGGGGATCGGCCGGTTCCTTCGAGCGGCCTCGTAGAGGAACGCCTCCCACTTTTCCGACGGGACCTGCTGGACGGGTAAGCGCTCCATCCACATCACGTCGAGGGTTGTGGCCCATTGTCGGACGAAGAGCGGGCTATCGAGTAACCGATCGATGGCCTTCGCCCGTTTCTCCGGGTCGCGATCGTCGAGGAATTGCGAGAGTTCGGTGGGGGTGGGCGGCATCCCGCTCAGGTCGATCGTCACCCGGCGGAGAAACTCGGCGTCACCTGCGATCTCGACCGGCGGCCCGACCTGGTCCTTTTCGAGGATCTGGTCGATCCGGACGTGGAGCGGCGCCTGGGGGGGCTCCGCGGCGCCGACGAGCCAACAGAGTCCCAGCATCGCCGCGCAGGCCAGTGCCGCGGTTTGGGCTCGATGCTCGATCATGGTGCAGTCCCTCGGGCGGGGTCCGGGCGGGGCGGGAAAGATCGCTCGTGGATCCCGCTTCAGGACACGTTGCCCCGCGGGTCACCCTGGCGTGTCCAACAAGGGTATAACAAAAG
>DAIDJI010000078.1 GCA_027451455.1 Planctomycetales bacterium
CCAACGCAACTGGAGCCGGACGGGCAGCGGACACCGCAGCTGCCGCAGTTCGAAGGGTCATACACGAGAGTGGCTGGGTCGATGCAGCGGCCGCCGCAGCAGTATGCGCTGGCCATCCGACCCTACGACGGCAAGATCTTCTGGAAGACTGAGATTGGGTCGTTTCGCCAGGGGGAGCGTTACTATTACTACGCTTACATGAAGGATGACGCGCCCCAGCCGAGGCTGGTGTATCGATCGGGTGCGATTTATGTGGACACGAACGTCGGAATCCTGGGCCGGCTCGACGGCGAGACCGGGACACTCGACTGGGGCTTCGGCTACAAGACCGAATCGTTTTCGGCGAACTCGTGGATGTTCTACTACTACAACCGGCCCGAGCCGGGGGCTGGTCCCGGTGTGCCCATCTCGATCGGATCGTCGATGCTGGTCAAGGGGATACAGTCCGACCGGCTCACCGCAATCGACCCGGATCGGATGAAGGTCCTATGGGACCGGCCGATTGCGAAGAAATCGCGGGTGCTTGGGGTCGTTGGGGATCGAATGGTCCTCGGCGGGACCGAACTCTCAGCGGTCGATCTGAATACGCGGATGATGCGCTGGTCGACGCACCTGCCGGGAGGCAGCCTGGATTGTCGAGTGCTGGTCCGGCCAGACGGAATCTGGCAGTTGACGCCGAGGGGAATTTTTGAAGTCGACCCGGCCTCGGGAGAGGTCCGCCGGATCCTCCGGGGCAAGGACCTGCTGGGCTCGGCCGGCGGCGACCTGGTGCTGACCGACCGTTGGCTGCTCTCGATCTCGAACCGAACGATCACCGCCTACCCGCGCTGGGGGGGCGGTGCGGAAGCGCCCGCCACCGCAAGCGTCGTCCCAGCCATCAAGAAGGAGAAGGATTCGCCATGAGCAAGTCGGCAATCGCGGCCCTCGCCCTGGCGATCGCGGCGGCCGGGTCGGCCCGGGCGCAGATCTATTATGGACCGTACTACGCCGCCGCATCGGGCGGCGGTCAATCGGGAAACATCGAGGGGTTCACAGTCGTCGGCAAGTCGACGGTGTTCACCCGTCCCGACGTTGTTGAGATCGACCTCTCCGTCTCGGCGGGCAGCGAGTTGACCGCCGACGCAATCGTGAAATATCGGGACGCCCGCCGGAAGCTGAGCGAGGCGTTCACCGCGCTCAAGCTGGCTAACGTCGCTTTGGAGGAGCGAGGGCTGAAGGTCGATCAGAAGGGGAACGACAACAGCGGCTACTTTTTCGGCTACCAGCCGAATCAGCGGACGCGGACCGAGGTCCAGCTCTCGCGGCGGCTGGTCGTTCGCGTCAAGGAGCTCCGCAAGCTGGACGAGGACGCCGTGCTTCAACTTGTCGCCAAGTTGCTCGACGTCGCACAGGATGCGGGCGGACACGTTGGGCCGCAGCATGAGCAAAACGATTACTACTCGTGGCGGTTTGGCAGCGGGTCGAGCAACAGCCTGGTTCGATTCGTGGTTGAGGACTTCGACAAGCTTCAGGAATCGGCCTACGAGAAGGCGGTTGCCGACGCTCGTTCCCGGGCTGAGCGGCTCGCCCGGTTGAGCAAGGTCGAGCTTGGGCCGATCGTGGCAGTGCGTGAGGTGATCGTTCCCGGAGATGCCGGAGCGGGGCCAAACTCGACCGCGAAGGACGACGACCACCCTCGCAAGCGGCTGGAGACCAGCGGATACCAGGAGATCCCGGTCCACGTCGAGCTGCTCGTGCGGTTCGACATCCGGACCCCGGCCGACAGCAAGATACGGGCGACCCAGCGATGACGAGGCGAACGATCGAATCCGGGGAGAACCGGTCGTCTTCGCGGCCGGATCGTCGGGCCTTTCTGAGACGGTCGGGAGCGGCGATTGCCGGCGGGATGGGCCTGCTCGGGCTATCGTCGTCGCCTGGTAGCTCCGCCCTCGGCGCCGACGGTAAAGAGGTGCTGCCGAAGCACGTCACGCCCGAGACTCTCCGGGCGGTCGTGAAGGGGATGGATTTTCTCTCGGGCCGTCAGAGCGACGACGGGTCGTGGATCGTCGGCGGAGGCGAGGCCTACCCTGTGGCGATGACCGGCCTGGCTGGTACGGCAATGCTCGCACACGGGAACTCGCCGACCCGCGGCCACTACTCCAAGAACGTGCAGGGCGCGGTCGAGTTTCTGGTCCGGTGTGGGACACCCAACGGGTTGATCACCGGCCCGACGCAGGACAGCGGCCAGCCGATGCACGGCCACGGCTTCGCGCTGATGTTTCTGGCGTGCGTCTACGGGATGATCACCAAGGAGTCGCTTCGCAACCAGGTCCGGAGCGTCATCCGAAAGGCCATCACCTTGACCAGCCAGGGTCAGAGTGTCGATGGTGGGTGGACCTACGTCCCCGGCAGCGGTGACGAGGGCTCGGTGACGGTGACTCAGGTGCAGGCGCTACGGGCGGCTCACAACGCTGGCTTTCTTGTCCCACGCTCGGTGATCGAGGAAGCAACCAAATATCTCGAACGATGCCGGACGCCCGAGGGCGGAATCGAATACTCGCTCCGGTCGGGCGGCGGACCCCGGCTCCCGATCTCTGCCGCCGCCGTCGCCACGCTCTACAACGCCGGGCAGTTCGATAGCACCATCGCCACCGATTGCCTGAAATACGTCTGGGATCAGTTCCGCGCCAACGAGGGATTCAACAAGGGCGGGCACGCCTTCTACACGCACCTTTATGCGTCGCAGGGTTTTTACATGGCCGGCGACCAGTACTGGGACGCCTACTTCCCGAAGACTCGCGATCAGTTGATCGCGATGCAGGCGCCCGACGGATCGTGGCAAGGAGACGGCATCGGGCAAGTCTATGGGACCTCCATCGCCGCGATCATCCTCCAGTTGCCGTTCAAGTATTTGCCGGTATTCCAGCGTTGACACACGGCGGCCCAACTTCCGAGTCCCGGTAGCAGCGAGGACGCGACCTTGAGCACCACCACCACCGAAGAGATCGACATCGCCGAACTGGGCCAGTTGCGGGAGGCGCACGACCAGATCCGCGAGCAGATCGCCGGGCGGATCGTCGGGCAGGACGAGGTCGTCGAACAGTTGCTCATGGCTGTCTTCGCCCGAGGACACTGCATTCTCGAAGGTGTCCCAGGGCTGGCGAAGACGCTGATGGTCCACACGCTGGCGCAGTCGCTCTCGCTGGAGTTCAACCGCATCCAGTTCACGCCCGACCTGATGCCCTCGGACATCACTGGGACCGAGGTCCTCTACGAAGACCGGAACAGCGGGGCACGCGAGCTCCGATTCGTTCACGGACCGATCTTCGCCAACCTGATCCTCGCCGACGAGATCAACCGGACACCGCCCAAGACCCAGGCCGCGCTGCTGGAAGCGATGCAGGAGCGGCAGGTCACAGCGGGCGGGCGAAGGCACGCGCTACCTGACCCGTTCTTCGTCCTGGCGACGCAGAACCCGATCGAGCAGGAGGGGACCTATCCTCTCCCCGAGGCGCAGCTCGATCGGTTCCTCTTCAAGATTTTTATCAACTATCCGACCCCCGATGAGGAGCGACGGATCTACCGGCTGACGACCGGCGTCGAGGAGCGAGGGATCCTCCCGACGCTCACTGGCGAGCGGATCGCCGAGCTACAGCGGCTGGTCCGCAGGGTCCCGGTCTCGGACCACTGCATCGACTATGCGATGGACCTCGTCCGGGCGACCCGCGGGCCGAAGCATGGCGGACCGAGCTATATCGGCGAGTATGTCTCGTGGGGCGCGGGGCCCAGGGCCGGACAGGCACTGATCCTCGCCGCCAAGGCCCGCGCTGCACTCGCGGGGCGGCCGAGCGTGTCGACCGACGATATCCGGGCCGTCGCGGCGCCGGTGCTGCGGCACCGGATCGTGGTGAACTACAACGCGCAGGCAGCCGGCGAGTCGAGCGACTCGATCATCGTCCGCCTGCTCGACGACGTCCCGATCCGGAAGGGGGCTGACGATGCCGCCGTCGCGCAAGTATTCCGATCCTGACGCGATCGCCCGGATCGCCGACCTCGCCCTCCGCTCGCGGCGGCTGGTCGAGGGAGCGATCAACGGGATGCATCGAAGCCCGTTCCACGGGTTCAACATCGAGTTCGCCTCGTACCGCGAATACACCCCGGGTGACGACCTTCGACGCCTCGACTGGCGCGTCTTTGCGCGATCGGATCGCCACTACATCAAGCAATATGAAGAAGAAAGCAATGTTCGCATCACATTTTTGGTGGATGCGAGCGCCTCGATGAAGTACCGGGGGAGGGCGGCGGAACTCTCGAAATTCGACTACGCCTCGACACTGGTCGTCGCTCTCTCGATGCTGCTGACCCGGCAGCAGGACCCCGTCGGCCTGGTCCTCTTCGACGAGGCGGCCACGACCGTCCTTCCGCCGAACGCGACCCAGTCACAGGTCGCCGTGATCTCCGACCTCCTCGAACGATGCGAACCGGCCCGCAAGACCGGGCTTGGCGAGCTACTCCGATCGGTCACCGGCCAGCTCCGGCGCCGGAGCCTGCTTGTGATCGTCTCGGACCTCCTCACCGACCTCGACCCCTTTTACGACGGCCTCAACCGCCTCCGATTTCACGGCCACGAAGTTCTGGTGATGCATGTCCTCGACCGCGATGAGTTGGAACTCCCGTTTGACGGCCCGACCATCTTCCGCGACATCGAGGGCGAGGAAGAGGTCTTCGCCGAGCCGCAGGGCTTCCGACGCGCCTATCGGCAGGCAATGACCGAGTTCCTCGAAGGCGTCCGAAAAGAGTGCGGCAACCGCGGCTATGACCACGTCCGTTTTCTCACCGACGAGCCGCTCGGGGAGGCGCTCAGCCTGTTCCTCCACTCGCGGGAGCAGGTGGCGCGGGTAGGTCGGTAGCGGGCTTCCATGGCTGGACTCATCAAAAGGACGGGCCCGCGACGATGACCTTCCTGACACCACTCCTGGCCTGGGGGATGCTGCTCGGCTCGATCCCGGTCATCATCCACTTGCTGAACCGGCGACGGTTCCGCCGGGTGGAATGGGCGCCGATGCGCTATCTCAAGCTCACCATTCAGCGGAATCGGCGGCGGATTCAGATCGAGGAACTGATCCTGCTCCTGATGCGAATCGCGGCGCTGGTCCTGCTCTTCTTCTTTCTGGCCCGCCCGGTGCTGAATCCGACCGGCCTCGAGCACTGGCTGGGTAGCGGTGGGCGGTCGAGCCAGGTAGTGGTGGTCGATGATTCGTCGAGCATGGGCTATGCTTCGGGCGACTCTTCGGCGTTTCAGCGTGCCCGAGAGATAGCTGCGGCGCTTCTCTCGGCGTCGAGGCCGCAAGATCGCGACACGATCGCGACCACCTCGGCCCCGAAGGCTCCGGTCCTGCACGATATCGAGGGGAGCCGTCGCGACGAGCTGACCGCCGCGGCTCTCGGCCTGCCGATCACCGCGACACACGCCGCCTGGCCCTCGGTCTTCGAGGGGATCGACGAGTTGCTCCGCTCCTGCACGTATCCGACGAAGGAACTGACAATTCTCACCGACCTCCGCCGGGCCGGCTGGGACCGCGGGGTCGCGGCAGTCGCCGCGCGGTGGGCCGAGCAGGGGGTCCGGGTTCGGGTGGTCGACACCGGCGACGACGAGACGCGAAACGTCGCGCTCGAGTCGATCCTGCCAATGGACCGGACCGTCCTCGCCGGGGCGGAGAGCCGATGGGAAGCGGTCGTCCGCAACGACTCGGCGCGCAGCCTCGCGGGCGGCAAGGCCGTGATGCGAATCGACGACAAGCCGACCGAGATCGTCCTGCCCGAGATCCCCCCGCGCGGGACGGCGAATGTCCCGCTCGTCGCGCATTTCCCGGGAGCAGGGATGCACGACCTTTCGTTCCAGCTTCCCGACGACGAGATGCTCAGCGACAACCGGAGGTGGGCGTCCGTCCCGGTCAAGGACTCGCTCCTGATTCGGCTGGTCGACGGCGAGCCGTCGTCGGAGCCGTTTGGCTCGGAGGTCGACTACCTCGCGGCGCCGCTCTCCATCGGCGTCGGGGCGGCCGAGGCCTGGCGGGTTGAGGTCGCGAGCGAGAGCGATTTCCTCTCACCCAGAAAAGAGACACCCGACGTCCTTGTGCTGGCGAACGTCGCCGCGCCGACGCCCGAACAGGCCGAGCGACTCGGCCGACTGGTCCGCGAAGGGATGGGGCTGATCATCTTCACCGGGGCGAAGCTCGACCCCGGTCTCTACAACGAGTTGTTCTACCGGGAGGGCACGAGACTCCTTCCCTGCGCGATGAAGGGGCTTTCGGACGAGGGCTTCCGCGGCGTGATCGTCGAACCGCTTCGCCCCTCGCCGCTGGAGAAGATGCTGGAGCTGAAGACGACCGCGATGGAGCGGGTCGCCGTCAAGCAGATCATGTCCGTTGATGAGCCGGAGGCCGCCGAGAAAGACCAGGCGCGCGTCCTCGCCCGGTGGAATAACCCCGCGCGATCGCCGGCGATCGTCGAACGAATTGTTGGCGAGGGCCGGGTGCTGCTCTGGACGACAACCGCCGACCGCGCGGCCACGGACTGGCCGATCGAGCCCAGCTTTGTCCTCGCGGTGCGAGAGGCCGTCAAGGGCGCAGCCAGGCCAACGTCAATGGCACATACGATCACCGCTGGCGAGCCGATACGGCGGGTTGTCCGCTCGGATCAGCCGGTCTCAAACGTCCGCCTGAATCCGCCCGGCGGCGGTGAGCCCCGCCTGATCGCTGCGAAGCCCGTGGACGAGTCACCCGGTGAGCGCGCGCCGGCCAGTGCTATTGAAGTCGGCGATACTCGCCAGCCGGGACTGTACCGGCTCTCCTGGGACGAGGGACCACTCGGCAATCAGCAGGACGCCTACGCCGTGAACCCCGACCCTCGCGAGAGCCATCTCGATCGGATCGCCAACGACGACCTCCGGGCGATTGTCGATCCCCTCGACATCGAGATTGCCTCGGCCCGATCAGGAGGTTCGAACCTGTTCTCCCCAGTCGGCCGTGAGATCTGGCGAGACCTCGCCTGTGCGCTCTTCGTCCTCCTGCTGGCCGAATCCATCTTCGCCACCTGGGCCGGCCGCTCGCGTTGAGGAGCCATTCGGATGATTCACCACAGAGGACACAGAGAGCACAGAGAAAATCCACAGAGTGGGATAATTCAAATTCATTTTTCCGCTTTATTCCAATTGGATGTAGTTCCTGATTGTTCTCTGTGCTCTCTGTGTCCTTTGTGGTGAATCGTCTTCGTGATATCCCTGATTTCATCCCATGTCTTCCATGGTGAATCCTCTTCATGATGCGGATGGCCCATGAATAGGCTCTGGCAGTACCTCCTGGGGATCGATCGATCGACCGGCGCGATGCCCGGGGGCGGCTCCCGCCTGGAGCTCGCCGCCTGGCCGAAGGGCGCGGGGCCGATCATCCTGATCGCCTCGGCGATCGCGATCGGATACCTCCTCTGGCGACTCTATCGGTGGGAGGGCCGCGAGCTCTCGCGGGCGAAGCGATCGCTGCTCGTCTCGCTCCGGATGCTGATCCTGCTCGCGGTCGCGGCGATGCTACTCGAACCGGTCTGGGTCTCCTCGATTCGCGAGACGGTTCCCTCGCACCTTGCGATCGTGCTGGACGACTCGGAGAGCATGCGGTATTCCGATCCCTACACCGACAACTCGCGCGCCGTCGCGCTGGCGGCCGATATGAAGCTCGAATCGTCTGGCGGAAAGTCGCCCGTCGACCGGCTTCGCGAAACTCCCAGGCTGGGCCTCGTACAGGAGCTTCTGGGGCGGCAGCTCGACGCCCTCAGCCGTGGCCGTGAACTGTACACCTACGACCTCGACTCTGCGGCGAAGGAGGGCTCGGCAAAGGCGGCACGGTCGCGGACGCTCGACGAGGTCAAGCCGGGCCGGCCGATCTCGCCGATTGGGGACGCGATCAAGGGTGTGCTGGCCTCGCATCGGGGGCAGCCGGTGGCGGGGATTGTCCTGGCGACGGACGGGCGATCGAACACCGGCGAGGACCCGCTCCGCGCCTCCGAGGCGGCGATCCGACAGAACATCCCAATCTACACGATCGCGGCGGGAGGCGACGAGAGTCCGAGGAACGTCCGGCTGGCCGACATCGAGTCCAGCCCGGTCGTCTTCGTCCGCGACCCGATGACGATGGGCGTTGTTGTCGAGGCCCGTGGTCTGAAGGACGCTGAGGCCACGATCGTCCTCGAACAGAAGATTAACGACGGCCCCTGGGACCTCATCGGCAATCAGAAGGTGATCCTCGGCGAGGACGGCATCCTCAAGCGTTCGACGTTTCGGATCACGCCAAAAGTTGTTGGACAGTACGAGTACCGCGCCCGGGTCGAGGACGCGGGCCCGGAGCTGACCACCGACGACAATGTCGCGACGGCTGCGGTCCGCGTGGTCCGGCAGCAGATCCGATTACTCTTGATCGCCGGCGAGGCATCGCCCGAGGTGCAATTCCTTCGCAATGCCCTCCAGCGAGACCAGCATGTGGATTTCGCCGCCTGGATGCAGCACGTTGATCCAGGCTTCCGCCAGCCGGGCGACCACCCGATCACCCGCCTCCCGCACGACGCCGCCGAGCTCAGGAGGTACGATGCGATCCTGATGGTCGACCCCGACCTGCGCGCCCTCGGCCCGCAGTGGCCCGAGTTGCTAACGAACTTCGTGGGCCAGGAGGGCGGCGGGCTGATCTACGTTGCGGGTGAGCTGTACTCGCAGCCGATTTTCGAGGGCTCCGAGGCCGGTACGCCCGGGACTGAGTGGACGAGAATCCTGCCGGTGGTCCGCGAGCCGGGTCTGTTTCGGACAGAGGCCGAGGTCCGGTTGAGTAGCCGAGACACCTACGCGCTGGAGTTGACCCCCGAAGGCCGCGGCGACCCGATCTTCGAGTTCCATCCCGATCCCATCCGCAACCGGGCCATCCTCACGAGTCTGCCAGGGATGTACTGGTCTTTCCCGGTGACCCGCGCCCGCCCGGGCGCAGTGGTGCTGGCCCGGCACGGCGACCCGCGGATGCAGAACCAGTACGGACGGCACGTCCTGCTCGCCTCGCAGCTCTATGGCCCCGGTCGAACCGTCTTCATCGGCTTCGACAGCACCTATCGGTGGCGCTATCTCTCCGAGGATTATTTCGATGGGTTCTGGGCGAGGCTGGTCGACCGGGTTGGTCGGAACAAGGCGCTCGGCGGTCGGTTTCCGTTTCAGGTAAATCTCGGGAAGAACGTTTACCGGGTGGGCGACCGGGTGGACGTCTCGATCCGATACACTGACCCAGCGGCGATCGCCGAGGCCGCCGAGCTCTCGGCCGAACTGGAGATCGCCGGCCAACCGCCCGACCCGATCCGCTTCGACAAGCTCCCAGACGACCCGGGCCTGTTGACCAGCAGCTTCCCGGCCGAGCAGGCAGGCGCGTATACGTTGCGGGTCGTCCCGGCAACCGCCGCTGACCTCGGTTCGGGCATCCGCGTGTCGACGACCACGTTCCGTGTCGAGCCCCCACGAAGAGAGGTGGACGAGCCCTCGCTCAACCGACCGATGCTGGCCGATCTGGCCCGCGTGACCGGCGGAAAAGTGATTGAGCTTTCCCAGCTCGACCGGCTCGATGAGCTGATCCCGTTGCGCGAGGTCACCCGGACGATCGAGACACGAGACGAGCTCTGGGATGCCCCGTTGCTGTTCTCGACGATTGTCCTGGCGATCACTGCGGAGTGGATACTGCGCAAGATCTTCCGGCTCATCTAAAGGGATCGGTGTTCGGAGCGGGTGTGGGACGTGACAATGGCCCGGTCGCCCCTCCGGAGGCACCTGGCGATGCTCTGGTTCTCGATACGGAACGAACTACAACTCGGAGAGGAGTGGCTCGTTCCGCCCGAGCCACTCCTCTTCCACAGCGATCGATCAACAGGGGACCGGCTCGCTGCCATGTTGAGCAGCGATTACAGATCTGGGATTTGAGATCGTCGTGGGCCCGCGGTCAACTGCCTCGGCGCTGGACGCTCGATGCCGCGGGACTCCACCGATTTTTGCTCAACCCCTATCGTTGAAGGAAAACTCGGGCATGGCCCTCGCCCCCCGCGAATCGGCCCGCCCATCAGACCGAGATCCACTCCTGCCCCTCTCCCTCGACCAGTGAGAGGAGTAGCGAACGTTCCTTGCTCCGGCTCTCACCAATCGCCGTGACATACACGGCCGGGTCGTCCTTGACGGGGCATTCGTGCTCGCAGATCCCGCAGCCGATGCACTTCACCGGGTCGATGTACGGCCGCTTGAGTTCGATCGTAGCGCCCCAGCGGTCTGTCACCTCGACGTTTCGGGTGAAGATCGCCTTTGGGCTGACCGGGCAAACCTCCTCGCAGACGACGCAACTGGTGTCCATCGCCCAGGGAAGGCATCGACCCTGATTGTAAAACGCGGTACCGGTCTTGATCGGACCCTTCCCCTCGAATGGGCCAATGCCCAGCTTCTCGACAATCGAAATCTCGCGGATGGCGCCCGTTGGGCAGACCTGGCTGCAGAGGGTGCAGTTTAGCTCGCACCACCCCATCTTCGAGATCATGATCGGCGTCCAGAGCCCTTCCAACCCGGCCTCGAACAGGGCCGGCTGGAGGACGTTTGTTGGGCAGACGCGGATGCACTGGTCGCACTTGATACACCGACGGAGGAATTCGTCCTCCGCGACGGAGCCCGGCGGCCGGATCACCCCACGCTGCCAGTTCTTCTTCACCCCGCCCGAGAGCCGGGCCATCGGGAAGAAGAAGACGCCAAAGAGCCCGGCGAGGACCAGCTCTCGGCGGCCGACCGCCGGGTTCGTCACCTCGCTCGCCCGCCTCGGCAGGAAGCGGAACGTGAGGGCGTCGTGCGGGCAGTCCTCGATACAATTCAGGCAGACGAAGCACTCGCTCTTGCGGAGGTCGGTGTGGGGGTCGCTGGCGCCCTCGCAACTCTTGAGGCAGAGGTCGCAATCGGTGCAACGGACCGGATCGCGGTCAATCCGCCAGAGCGCAAACCGGCTGAAGACCCCCAGCAGCGCCCCGAGCGGGCAGATCGCCCGGCAGAAGAATCGGGGAATCCACCAGTTCGCCAGCAGGAACCCCAGGAAGATGAGCCCGACAACCCACGCCTGCCAGTATTCGCGCGGTTCCGTATAGATGCTCTCGGTCGCGTTGTGGACCGTCGGCAAGACGCTCGTCGTCATCGAGCGAACCGTCAGCGCGATCGGGTCGAGCAGACCGATTTGCAGTGTGCTGCCGCCTCGCTTGTGCTCCTCAGCGGCGCGTGAGATCCCCGTTCCGATCGCCGCGATGATCCGCGAAGCTCCGCTCTGCCGAAGCTCAACACCGTTGTAGGCATGCCAGATCTCGCTGGGAGCGTCGATCACTGTCGGGACCACCCAGAACGCCGACATCACCAGCATCACGGCCAGGATGTAATACTTCAGCGCGTAGATCTTCCGGTACCGATTCACCTCGATCATCTGCTTGGTGTTTCGACGATTGCCGATCCAGCCGAAGAAGTGGTGCAGAATCCCAAAGGGGCACATCCAGTTGCACCAGACCCGGCCCAGCATCATCGTCACCGCGATGATGAAGAGGCCCCAGACCAGGTTGCGATAGATCGTGTGCGTCGTCAGCGCAGTGGCAACCGCGACCAGAGGCGTGGCCTCCAGAAACAGGGAGACCGGCCACCCCTTCAAATACCGGAGGTCGGTGATCACCAGGAAGAACAGAAAGAGTCCCAGGAAGAGGACTTCATAGGCGCGTCGAATCTTAACCATCGATCCCTCCGGCGGGGGGAGTGGGCTTGCGGGTTCGCATGGGGCGTTTCCACTTGTCGGACTTCTCGAAGAGCTTCGAAAGCGGCAACTCGAAGCCCGGGAGCAGGTCGGGGCGGTAGGTCTGGCCCTCGGGGATGATCACGGTCCGGACCTCGCCAGACTCGCGGCGGTAGACCGTCATCATGTGGCGGAATCGGTCGATGACCCAGTAGGCCAGCACCCGGGCGGCGAGATTCGGGTCGCGCTTGACCTCATAATCGCGGAGCACGTCCCGCCGCCGCATCGAGACGATCGACAGAACATCAGCCTTGGGGTCGGGCATGCGTCCCAGGCCGGCCCAGATCTCCCGATCGGCTCGCCAGCGATTTGTTGTCGTGGCAATCGTTTGTTCGGCCACCGTCTCATCGATGGCTGACCCGTTCGAATGAGTTTCTGTAGAGACGTCGTGCAGGTTGCTCAGATAATCGCTCGGGTTGCGTTCGCCGATACCCCGGGCTGGGCTTACCACAAGGAAACCGTTGATCCGCTCGTAGCGATTCCCTCGGGCGAATTGCCACGACTGCAGCGCGTCGAACTCCTGAGGCGCTATCAAGAGGCCAGCCGAGCCCGGGCCGATCCGAAGTCGCCTTCGTCGAGTCGTCGTCGTTTGTCTCGCTCTGGCGATCGTCGACATGGACATAGGTCTCCGCCGCGCTCGTGGCCCAGGGCCCGCTCAATCCAACAG
>DAIDJI010000079.1 GCA_027451455.1 Planctomycetales bacterium
CGGATCTATTTGCGCGACAGGATGGATTCGATTGACCTGGATCAGGTCGAAGGGGCGGCGAACGAGGACATCGGGTCGGACGATTCGGGGTCGCTCATCTCGGCGTGTTCCTCATCGTCGGGGACGTGACGCGGGATCTCCTGCGCCCGGCGCGCGATCGGGAGGGATCGCCTGCCCAGTTCGATCATTGCGGCGAGGGTCCAGAGGCCGATTGGGAGGGTCGCGTAGTGAGCGTAGCTGTCGGCGGCGTTGAGGACCCACGACTGAGGCGGCAGGAGGAGGACGACGGCGTAGGCCGCCCCTGAAAGCACTCCGCAGGCCATTCCGGCGAGCATGAGCGCGGCGAGGAGATGGCCGCCCTCAGCGGCGAGCAGGCGGCCGTAACCTCGGATCGCGTCGACCGAACGGCCGCGGGTCCAGGCGATCGCGCCGGCCATCCCGACGGTGAGCATCGCGGCCGACTGGATGTCCGCCAGGCCCCAGTCGCCCAGTTGCCATCGGATGTAATGGCCGATCTCGGTGGAATGAACCGAGGTTGGCAGGTGGTCATTTGCCAGTAGGACGAATGCCGCGACGTACCGGGATGGGAGTGCGGCGAGGCAGGCGATTGAGGCGGCCGGCATCAGCGCGATGGCCTGGGCCGGCGAGAATCGGACCTCGTCGGTGTCGTCGAGTCCGGCGTTGCGGAGCGTTGCGAGCAGCCAGGCCAGGAGAAAGCCGTCGACAAAGGCCATCCCGAGCGGGATGAGGATCGTCTCGATGACGAGGCAGTTGCCGTAAGGAAGTTCGGGGCTGCCGGCCAGTCGGGCGACGATCCGATAGAGGATGTAAACCACGCCGGTTCCCCAGGCGAGAGTGGTCCAGCCAGGTCGGGGACCCCCGAAGCTTCGGCGGTTGGTGTCGGCCATCTCCTCGTCGTCCTGGGGTTCAATCGAGGCCCGAAACAGGGCGATCACGGCGACGATGAGCAGCGGCATGTTGTCGGCGAGGCCAGCGACGTCGCGAAGCGGGGTCACGGCGGCCAGCACGCCCTGCTCGACGGCCAGCTCGCCCAGCGATCGGGTTCGGAGGAGCGCCAGGAGATCGGCGCGGCCGCTCTCGCGCCAGAAGAGAAGGGCCTGGGCTCCGGTCCACGAGAGGACTGCCAGGCCGATCAGGATGGCGACCGCACCGGCCGAGCGCCGGAGCCGTCCGATCCCCTCGCCGATCAGTTTGAGGTGGCCCGGGACGTCGAACAACTGCCGGAGCGCCCGGCCTGGCCCCTGCGCCATCAGGACGAAAAGCAGGAGCAGGCCCCATCCCGCGAGCAGCACCCAGACGCCGTGTGAGCCGGGGGCTGATCGCGGTGAGCTGAGCGTCAGGCTTCCGCACCATCGGCGGAGGGCGAGCAAGGCCACCGCCCCTGGATTCGAGGGATCGGGCGCCGTCTGCGCCCAGATCGACCACCCTGCCATCATCTCGATCACGACCGCGTCCCCCGGGCCTCTCGACGTCCGATCCCGACATCCGACGATTGTAATCGGCGAGCGACGTTGGGGCCAGCGTCCCGAGGATCAAGAGAAATGGGCGCCGGTCGCGTCGAGAAACGCCGGGTTGCTCGGCGATCACGATCGACGGAGACCGCAGGGCGAAGTCGCGGATAAACCTGGTCCGGTCCCGCCGGATGGACCTCGCTCCAGGGTTCTTTTGAATGGATCCCTCCGTGGATTGCGAGTCGTTCCTTTACGCGGGCGCGACTACGGTTCTTGATGGGCGCCGGTTCGATCGTTTTCGTCTCTGCGTTGATTATTTACCACGTCCGCCGGAGATCGTGGGTCGGTCCGATGGCACAGGAGTAAAAAACCAAGACATGAATCCGTCGACGGCGTAAGGAGTGTCTGTTCCACGATGCGTTCCTTGGCTCCGTTCGCAGGCACCAGAGGAAAATGCAATGAGCCAGTACAGCAGCAAGGTCCGCGAGGGTCGAGTTTCCTTCCGGGATCTCTGTTGGCGAGCACCACGTCGACGGGGGAGTTCAAGCCGGGTTCGGCCGGGCATCGAGTCGCTCGAGGGACGGGCACTGCTCGCGACGGTTTCGGTGGATGCCGGCCAGGTTATCCGGACGGTGGCGCCGCAACTCCTCGGCGTGAACGTGAACTGGTGGGATTCGAACCTCAACACCCCACAGACGCAGCAGATGGTCCAGGCCGCGGGGCTGACGATGTTTCGCTTCCCGGGCGGGTCCAGCTCAGACACCTTCCACTTCAACGCTCCACCGAGCTACAACGGCCAGGGGACGGATTCCAGCATTGCCAGCTTCATCTCCTCGGTCAATGGTGTTGGGCTGGCCACGCTCGACTACGGCTCGGGGAGTCCACAGGAGGCGGCGGCGTTCCTCGCCTATCTTGAGGCACCCGTCGGCAACACCACGCCGATCGGCAATGGGCAGGAGTGGAACAATGCGGCCAACGCCTGGCAGACCGTGAACTGGCAGAACGCCGGATACTGGGCGAGTCTTCGAGCCTCGGCCCCGCTCGCCGTTGACGACGGACTGAACTTCCTCCGGCTCGACCATCCTGCGCCGTTCAATGTGAATGACTGGGAGGTCGGCAACGAGGTGTACGGTAGCTGGGAGGTTGACCATCACGCGATTCCGCACGACCCGGCCACCTACATCGCCTTTGCGAAGCAGTTCGCCGCCTATGCGGCCCAGATCGATCCAACGATCTCGATCGGTCTCGACGTCGGCAGTCCGGGCGACAACAACAACTGGACGGCCAATATCCTTCAACAGTCGGCCGCGCAGGGCTTCGTCCCCGGGTTCCTCAGCGATCACAACTACGTCCAGGCGCCGGGGAGTGAGAGCGATTCCAACTTGCTTCTGGGGACCGTCTCCGACACGTCGAGTAATCCCTCGGATCCTGGGAATCCGTATGACTGGGCCGTCCGAGCGGCCGATTACGAGAGCCTGATCAACCAGTACCTCGGCGCGGCCGGCAAGAACGTTCAGCTCCTGGCCACCGAGTTCAACTCGGTTTATTCGAATCCAGGGAAGCAGACGACCAGCCTGGTCAACGGCCTCTTCGTGGCCGATTCGCTCGGTGCGCTGCTCGCGACGCCGTACAACGGCGCCGATGTCTGGGACCTGCGCAACTCCTATTCCACGGGGGGCAACAACTCGTCGAGTCTCTATGGATGGCGACAGGGAGGCGACTACGGGCTCATCGGCAGTCCTGGCGGCTCTGCCCCGGCCACTGGCCCATATGTCCCGTATCCGACCTACTTCGCCGAGCAACTGGCCTCGAAGATCATCCAGGCCGGGGGCCAGGTGGTGCAGGCCAGCAGCAGCGACCCGAACCTGGCGACGTACGCCGTCCTCGAGCCCAACGGGCACCTCGATCTTCTGGTGATCAACAAGAGCGTCTCGGGCCCGATCACCGGCCAGTTCCAGCTCGCCAATTTCGCGCCGGCCTCGCAGGCCCAGGCCTGGCAATACGGCGAGGCGCAGGACACGGCCCAGAGCCAGACCACGGATGGACACTCCGCGCTGGCCAGCTTCACGGCGAATCTCGGGGTGAGCGGGTCGACGGTCTCGTATTCGTTCCCGGCATACTCGATGACGGTCCTCGACCTGGGCCGGGCGTCGACGGGTGGATCCGGGCCGACGATCACGCAAGCGGCGGCGGCCTCGCCGAGCCCCGTCGATGGGACGTCCACCGTGCTCTCGGTCTCGGCGAGCGACCCGTTGGGGGCCTCGGGGCTGGCCTATAGCTGGGCGGTGATGGGCACTCCTCCCGCGCCTGTGACGTTCAACGCCAACGGGACGAATGCGGCGCAGAGCGTCACGGCGACCTTCGCGTCGGCGGGGTCGTATACATTCCAGGTCACGGTCAGCGACCCGTCGGGCTACATCGCCACGAGTCAGGTGACGGTGCTGGTCAACCAGACCCTCCACTCGGTTCGTGTCAGCCCCGGTTCGATCTCGGTCCAGGCCGGCGGCCAGCAGTCGTTCTCGGCCACCGGCTACGACCAGTTCGGCAACCCGATGGCCACGCAGCCGGCCTTCGCCTGGTCGATCGCGCAGGGTGGCGGAACGATCAATGCGTCGACCGGTGTCTACACGGCGCCTTCGTCGGCCGGCACGGCGATCGTGCAGGCGAACGGCGGTGGGCTCTCGGCGACGTCGTCCGTCACGATTACGACGCCTCCGCCGGTGACCTCGGGCGTCTCGGTCGCGTACACGCTCTACTCGTCATGGAACTCCGGGTTCAACGCCGGGATCTCCCTCACCAATAAGGGGACGACCGCCATCAACGGCTGGACCCTGCAATTCCAGTTCGCGGCCCAGATCACCTCGATCTGGAACGCGGTGATCGTCAGTCATGTTGGGACGCTCTACACGCTTCAGGGCGCCAGTTATGACACCACGATCTACCCAGGCGAGACGATCTCGATCGGCTTCCTGGGGACGCCGGGCAGCGCACCCGTCCCGCCATCGAACTTCGTCTTCAATGGTGCGCCGGTCGGGAGCGGCGGGATCATGGCCCTGGTCAACACCGGCGGCCACAAGAAGTCGCATCATCGGGGCTGATCGCCCGGCCTTCGAGGGACGACCAGGCTGGCGGTCTGGATCATAACCGGCTGGTCGTCCTGATTGAAGGTCGTGCTGCGAACCCGGACGATCCCACGGTCCGGGTTCGACTGCGAGAGGCGGATCTCGACGACCTCCGACTCGATCCTCAGGACGTCGCCCGGGTAGACCGGACGCGGCCAGCGGATCGATTCGACGCCGAGGCCGATGAGTCCGCCGGCCACCTTCAGCTCACCGTCGACGAGGAGGCGCATCGTGATCGCGGCGGTCTGCCATCCGCTGGCGACCAGCCGGCCGAAAAGGCTTCCAGACGCTGCCTCCTCGTCGAGGTGGAACGGTTGCGGGTCGAATTCAGCGGCAAACGACTTGATCCTTTCGACGCCGACCTCCATTGTTCCTGACCGGAATACTTGACCGACGGCGAGGTCTTCGAGGTACATCGGCGGCATCGGGGCTTCCTCGGGCGGTCATTGAGGCGACGGGTCGTCGACCACGGAAAGCGGTGGCTGCGTCCACTGAGTTTTCTTGAGGAAGGATACCGTCGTTGATCCGCGAAGGGAACCAGTCAAGGCCACGCCGGATTGGCGAGCAAGAGCCTTTCAATCGATCTTCAGGGCCTTCCGGAGGACCTCCTTCCAGCCATACGCTCATGTTTCGATATATACGATTATTATGTTAATAGTTTTATGAAATTATTAGAAATTCGCTTGGACCAGTCGCTGAGGGTTGTTCCGGGGTGGAGCGAGGCTGCCTGCGAGGCCAGGACCAGGAACGTGGCCGGATCGGCGTCCTCGGTCGAGGCTCGATCGGCCGCAGACGCCCTGGACCCTCCGACCGTGGCGCGGACGATGGCAGCGAAGGCGGCCTCGCTCCGTTCGTGGACGAACCGGTCGAGGAGATCGATGTCCGACTTTTCACCCAGCACGGTAGGACTCATCCTTTGCTCCCCGCGATCTCGGGCCGTCCGGATCGCCCTGAATGACCAATGCGGCCCTCTGCGCACTTTTGGGGGAAGAGGGACCGGTCATCTGGGGTGGCCGGGCTCATCGGCGGCCCTGCCGGCCTCTCGCGTATCGATAGGCGGACCGGACCTGTTCGTCGTCCCAGTCGACGATCTTCGGAGGATAGCCCTGCTTCTTGCCGAACGCGATGACCAGTCCCTTGGCGTCGGGGTCTTGCTTGGCCGCCCATCCGAGGAGCTGTCGGCCGTCGGCCGGGGCGGCTCGATCGTCGGCGGGGCTATCCTCGGCGTCGCGACGGCCCCGGGGTGGGGGCGGTGGGTCGTCGTATCGTCGGCTCTCGCGATGGGATGGGGCCGGGGCTCGAGGCGCGGGTGGCGGCGGCGGTTGCGGCGGCGCGGTAACCCGGTCGCGGTGTCGATCGAGCTGCTCGTCGACGGCCGATTCGCAGAACTCCAGCCAGTGGTCGCGGATCCGGAGAAGTTCGTCGTCCGGCGTTCCGCCCGGGATCTCGACCTCGATCTCGCAGGTCGCGCCGGCGCTTCCGTCTCGTCCCGTGGCTTCCTTGCGAGTCACTCCGACTTTCATTCGTATCACGGGGTCGATCTCCCACGGCGATCGTTTCGAGCGAGCCGCCACATCGCGGGTTCTGGTTCCTTCAGGCGGTGATCCACCGTATCATAATACGCCGCGGATACGCCCCAGGACACGAAATGACCGAGGATGGACGCGAGCGAGGTGCGCGATGGACGGGCTCATGATGGATTGGCCACTACTGGTGCCCAGTATCCTGCGGCGCGCCTCGCGGATCTACCCCGAGAAACAGATCGTGAGCCGATGGGCGGACGGCTCGATCCACCGGATGACGTACGGCGACCTCGAGCCGAGGGTCCACCGGCTGATGAATGCCCTTCGGGGCCTGGGCATTGGCCCCGGCGACCGGGTCGCCACGCTTGCCTGGAACAGCCACCGCCATCTGGAACTTTACTTCGCCGTTCCCTCGATCGGCGCGGTACTGCACACGATCAATTTCCGGCTGGCGCGCGAGCAGTTGCGCTACATTGTCCACCACGCAAAGGACCGGCTCCTCTTCGTCGACAAATCGGTCGCTGCGCTCGCGGCGGCGCTGCAGCCCGAGCTGCCGGGCGTCGAACACTACATCATCATGGACGACCGTGGCCCCGAGCCGCCGGCTCGACCCGCTCCCTCGATCGATTACGAGGAACTGCTGGCCTCGTCGTCCGAGCGAGCCGAATTTCCCGATCTCGACGAGAAGCAGGCGGCTGGGATGTGCTACACCTCGGCGACGACCGGCGACCCGAAGGGAGTGGTCTACAGCCATAGATCCACATTCTTGCACGCGATGGCCGGCTGCCTGGTCGACGCGGGCGGCCTCTCCGAGCGAGAGACCACCCTGCCGGCTGTCCCGATGTTCCACGTCAACGCCTGGGGCATCCCCTACTCAGCCGCGATGACGGGCGCGAAGATCGTTCTCCCCGGTTCGGGCCTGCTCGGCCAGCCGCTCGCCGAGATTCTCGAGTCCGAGCGGGTCACGACCGCTGCCGGCGTCCCGACCATCTGGAACCTGCTCTATCAGCACCTGAAGGAGAAGACCTACGACCTGTCGAGCCTGCATACCCTGCTGGTCGGCGGCTCGGCGGTCTCCCGGGCGATGATCGAGAACTTCCAGCACGATTTTGGCATCCGGGTCCTCCACGCCTGGGGGATGACCGAGACCTCACCGCTGGGGACCGTCTCAGAACTTCGGGGCGCGATGCGCTCGTGGCCCGAGGAGCAGCAACTGGAATACCGCCTCAAGCAGGGGGTTCCGCCGATCGGCGTCGAGATTCGCATCCTCGGCGACGACGGCCAGGACCTCCCCTGGGACGGCGAACAGGTCGGCGAGCTGGCCGTCCGAGGACCCTGGATCGCCTCCTCGTATTACGAGAATCCTTCGGCCGGGGCCGCCTTCACAGACGACGGATGGTTCCGGACCGGCGACATGGCAAGTATCGACCGATACGGATACGTCCAGCTTCGGGACCGCAAGAAGGACCTCATCAAGCGCAAGGGAGAATGGATCTCCAGCGTCGACATGGAGAACGAGATCGTCGGCCATCCAGGCGTGGCCGAGGCGGCCGTCGTCGCCCGTCCCGACCCCGTCAACGACGAGCAGCCGGCCGTTCTGGTAGTCAGGGCGCCGGGAGCGGGGCCGGTCGAGCCGCAGGAGATCGTCGACAGGCTGGCGAAGAAGTTCGCCCGATGGCAGTTGCCGCTCCCCGAGGATATCCACTTTGTCGACGCCCTGCCGAAGACCGGTGTCGGCAAGATCGACAAGAAGGTCCTTCGCCGACAGCTTGCCGGCGGCCCCGAGCCCGGGGGAAACTGAATCGCCCTTTTTCGGTGGGTGCCTGGGGCTTGTCTTGCACGGGCCGGTTGGCAGAATGAGACCAACGCCCGGCGTCTGGGCCGGGTCCGACGATCCAGGAGACGCCCCCATGAGACGGTCCGCGCTCGCCTTGCTGCTCCTCATTCTATCGATGCCGGCCCTCCGTCCGGCCGCGGCCGACGATCGGTCGCGCGCCCGGCCGGCGGAGGTCGGTCTCGACGCCGACCGCCTCGGCAAGGCGACCGCCCTGTTCCGGGAGGCCGCCGATCGCAAGGAGATTGCCGGGGCCGTCCTGCTGGTGGCCCGTCGGGGGAAGGTGGCGTACCTGGAGGCCATCGGCCAGCGCGACGTCGAGGCGGGCGACGCGATGACGCCCGAGACGATCTTCCGGATCGCCTCGATGACCAAGCCGATCACCAGCACCGCCGCGATGATCCTCGTGGATGAGGGCCGGCTGGAACTCTCTGACCCGATCGCGAAGTACCTCCCCGAATTCAAGTACATGACGGTCGCCCACCCGCGCCCGAAGGACACGTTCGTCGTCTCGCCGGGGAGCCCAACCGGGGAATACGAGCCGGTGCAAGCCTACCGGCCGATTACCGTTCGCGACCTGCTGACACACACCTCGGGGCTTTGTTATCGGTTCACCGACCGGCCCCATATCGGCCGGCTTTACGCGGAGTCGGGGATCTGCGACGGCCTGACCCCCAGCGAGTTCACCATGGCCGAGAACGTCCGGCGCCTGGCGGGTCTTCCGCTGCATCATCAGCCCGGGACCGCCTGGGAATACGGGCTGAATACCGACGTCCTCGGCCGACTGGTCGAGGTCGCCTCGGGCCAGTCGCTCGACGCCTTCGTTCGCGCCCGGATCTTCGAACCGCTGAAGATGAGCGAGACGACGTTCTTGCTGCCGAAGTCGCGTCGCAACCGCCTTGCGGCGCTTTATGAGCCCGGGTCAGACGGGAAGATCAAGCGGACGCCCGACGGAACCTCGGTCAAGGGTGCGCTGATCTATTCGGCGGATGCCGCCTACCGCCAGCGTCCCGGGTATTTCTCGGGAGGTGCGGGCCTGCTCTCGACGGCCGGCGATTACGCGCGGTTCCTTCAGATGCTGCTGAACCGGGGCGAGCTCGACGGCGCCCGTATCCTCAAGGCCGAGACCGTCGAGGCGATGACCCGCCCCCAGACCGGTGCCCTGCCCCTCTGGATCACCGTCCACGGCGACACGTTCGGCTACGGCTTCGGCGTCGTCACCCGGCCCGACGACCCCAAGGGCGATCCGATCGGCACCTTTTCGTGGGGCGGGATCTACTATACCGACTTCTGGGTCGACCCGAAGGACGAGTTGATCGGGATCATGATGACCCAGGTTTATCCCTCGGGGAACCTCAAGCTTCGCGATGAGTTCCACCGGATTGTCAACGCGTCGATCAGGAACTGACGTGCGAGACATGACGAGGGCCCCGGTGCGACGGGGTGGCCGATGCGGTGGTCGATTCGTAATCAGATCCTCGTCCCGCTGATCGCCATTCAGGCGGCGGCGGTTGCCTCGATCGGGATCGCGACGGCCACCCTCGCCGCCCGCCGGAGCGAGGTTCAAATCGTCGACCGTCTCAACGGAGTGATCGACGCCCTCGGCAACGCCGGTTTTCCCTACACGCCCGTTGTTCTGGCCCGGATGCGAGGGCTTTCGGGCGCTCAGTTCGCCGCCTGCCGGGCCGATGGGACTGTCTCGGCGACCAGTCTCGATCGCCTCGATACTCTACCGCCCGAATTGAGGTCCCTACCGGCGACTGTCCACGTCGACGCGCTCCGCGGGAATCCCGAGGCCATGCTCGACGGCCGGCGATACCTTGTCGCCGCGCTGCGGACGCCCGGCGATCCCGAGGGCTCGTCGCTGCTGGTTCTCTACCCGGTCGAGAGCTGGCGTCAGGCGCAGGCCGAGGCCGCAATGCCGCCCCTGATGCTCGGCGCAGGGTCGCTTGGGCTCATGGTCCTGGCAACCGGGCTGGTCGCGCACCGGATCACCGACCGCATTCGCAAGTTGCAGGACCGCGTCGCGCGGATCGAATCGGGCGACTTCGACGACCTGCCCCCGACCCGACGGACCGACGAACTGGCGGACCTCGCGCGCTCCATGAATCATCTCTGCCAGAGACTCCGCGAGATGCGGCGGGCGATCCGAGAGACCGAGCGTTCGCACCTTCTGGCCCAGCTTGCCGCCGGGCTGGCCCACCAGCTTCGGAATGCCCTGACCGGAGCCCGGATGAGCGTGCAACTCTACGCAAGGCGCCACCCGACCGCCGCCAGCGACCCGAGCCTCGGAGTGGCACTCCGACAGCTCGCGATGACCGAGGAACAGGTCAAGGGACTGCTCTCGCTCGGGCGCGTCGAGCGCCGGGAGCCGGAACCGACGGACCTCGCCGCGATCCTTGACGACGTCGCCGAACTGGTCGACCCGGCCTGCCAGCACGCCCGGGTCGAACTCGTGCATACGGCCGGGTGCGGGCCGATGCCGGTGATCATCGACGTCGCCGGGGTCCGGGCGGCGCTCCTGAACCTCGCCCTCAACGCCATCGAGGCCGCCGGGCCGGGCGGGACGGTCCGGCTCGTTGCCGAGGCGATCGGCGGCCAGATTGTCGCCGAGGTAGCCGACACCGGCCCTGGCCCGCCTACCGAGCTGGCCGATTCGCTCTGCGAGGCGTTCGTCACGAGCAAGCCGGAGGGGGTCGGTCTCGGACTGGCGCTGGCGCAACGGGTGGCGGTCGATCACGGCGGGCGGCTATCGTGGAGTCGCGAGGGGGGCGAGACACGGTTTCGATTGTCCCTGCCCCGCGACCGCGAGAGTTCTCGGGGTGACCAATGAGCCGGATCCTGGTCGTCGACGACGAGGCGAGCATCTGCTGGGCGTTCCGCGAGTCGCTCGGTGACGAGGGGCACCAGGTGGAGGTGGCCTCGTCGGTCGAGGAGGGGCTTGCGATCGCCGGCCGCGGCTCGATCGATGCCCTGGTCCTCGACGTCCGGTTGCCGGGCCGCGACGGGATCTCGGCGATGGGTGCCTTCCGCGAGCGGATCGGTCCGGCGCCGATTGTGGTGATCACCGCTTTTGGCGACCTCGAAACGGCCGTCCGGGCGATGGAAGGCGGCGCGTTTGACTACCTGGTCAAGCCGTTTGACCTCGACCGCGCCACCGGCGTCGTCGCCCGTGCGCTCGACGGCCGGCGCACCGAGGTCGAGGCGCCCGCGCCCGCCGCCGATGCGAGGGGGCCCGAGGCTCTCGTCGGTCGGTCGCCGGCCATGCAGGAGCTTTTCAAGCGAATCGCGCTGGTGGCGCCGGCGGAAGTCCCGGTTTTGATCACCGGGGAGAGTGGGACCGGCAAGGAACTCGTCGCGCTGGCGATCCACCGGCACGGCCCGAGGCGGCACGGCCCGTTCGTCCCGGTGAACCTGGCCTCGGTGACGCCGACCCTGGTCGAGCGCGAGCTGTTCGGCCACCGGAAAGGATCGTTCACCGGCGCGACCGAGGACCGGCCCGGCCTGCTCGAACGAGCCGCCGGCGGGACGCTTCTCCTCGACGAGCTGGGCGACATCCCGCCCGACTTGCAGGTGAAGCTGCTCCGAGTCATCGAGCACCGGTCGTTCACGCCGGTCGGCGAGACGCGCCCCCGACCGATCGATCTTCGGATTCTCGCCGCGACGAATCGGCCGCTCGGCGAGCTGATGGCCGAGGGGAAGTTCCGCGAGGATCTTTATTTCCGGCTGAGCGTCTTCCCGATCCACCTGCCGCCACTGCGCGAGCGGCTCGACGACATTCCCGACCTGGTTGCGCATTTCCTCCGGCTGGCCCGGCTCTCGGGCTCGGCCGAGGCCCGTACCACCCCCGCCCTGATCGAGGCGCTCCGCACTCGACCCTGGGCGGGCAACGTCCGCGAACTACGGAACGCGATCGAGCACGCCGCGATCGTCGCCCGGGGTCGGGCACTGACGCCCGAGCATCTCCCACCGGTCGCCCGGCCCGCGCCCGAGGCTGGTCGGTCGGCCGCCGACAATCTCCGCGCACCGATCGCTGCCTGGGCCCGCCACCAGCTCGCCGATCCCGCCACCCTCGCCTCCGATCCCGCGCTCCACGAGCGGTTCCTCGAACAGGTCGAGACTCCGCTCCTTGAGGCCGTCCTCGAACATTGCCGAGACAACCGCGCCGCTGCCGCCGAGATCCTCGGCATCCACCGGACCACCCTCCGTCAGAAGCTCCGCAAGTACGGAATCGGCGGATCGCCCCCACCCCACGAATTCGGTCGTTGACTCCGGCATCCCGAATCCCGCATACTCTACCTCGGACAAGTGTCTAACGTCCTGCTGGCGGGGGTCAGGCATGAAGAGTCGACGCGGTTTCACGCTGATGGAGTTGCTGGTCGTGATCGCGATCATTGCGTTGTTGATCGCCTTGCTCTTGCCGGCGGTGCAGGCTGCGCGCGAGGCGGCCCGGCGCATTCGGTGCCATATGGCACTGTACGCAGTTGCGGCGCCCAACGCGGCACGCCTTCGCGGTTGAGGCGTGGCAGGCTTGGCATTTCACGTCGTAGGACGATATGTCC